>JAHFBY010000031.1 GCA_023249835.1 Elusimicrobiota bacterium
ACTTTAGCCACCCAAACCGGGGTTATGGAAGCTTCTATTGAAGAGCAAAAAGCGATTAACGAGTTTCGCAAAGCGAAAAACGATATTTCCATGGAAATTAAAGAGGCTTACTATAATTTTGAAAAAGCAAAAATTCAGCTATCTTCAACGGAAAAAGAGCTGGAATACAGAAAAAAAGAGTCCGCTATTTCTACTGAAAAATACAAATTGCATAAAATTGACGCTACCCAGCACATCCAAGCTCTAATCGCGGAAACAGACGCTTATGCAGCGGTTTTTGAAGCCAAAACATTTTATTGTGTTTCTTTCCATGCCCTAGAAAAAGCCACGGGCTCAAAATTAAATTAATTTATTTTATTTGCGCGGTTGGGACTGGTTAATGGCGCGGTTAACGCGTTGGTTGGCAAGGTTTAGCCGTTGAATTTCTTGAAGAGAGGCTAAGGTCCGCTGCACGCTGTAAAGCGGGTCCATGTTGGGGTTGCCGGAAGTTACCATTGGCGGCAACGACCTGGCGGGAAGCGGAATATCGGTTTTATCGTTGTTGTTTTCAGCTAACTTTCTTAGTTTTCCTCTCAGTTTAAGCGCATCGCGTTTGGAACTGAACTTTTTGCCAAAAAATGGAATTTTACTCGCAAAGCTATAAAACACTCCATTTTGCGCTAAAGTGTACAAGGAAAGAGCGCTGAGCCCAGATATGACAAGTATTAAAAATATCCATCTTTTTTTATACATAGATAAGGGCTATTAAAGCAGGGCCCAAAAAGGGTTCGGGGGGCCGGCCGGGGGGTCCGAAAATAGTCCCTATTTTTTTCCCGGCAAGTTCAGGTTGTTAAGGGCCCCATCATTGGCTTCTTCGATTTTTTCCTCCGGAATATTGTAGCTATAGTCATTGTCATTCAACATAGCTTCTTGATATTCTGCCGCTCGAAATAAAGAAATAATGGACCAAGCTAAAAGGCCCGCCCCTGCTAAAACAACGCTTACCGTGACGATATTTTTTTTAGAAGAAAAAAAATCCTTCACGCTCTTTTAGATGTTGACTCTTTGCTGATTACTCAGGAAGAGCGTCCGGATCATTTTTTCGCGTATTGGCTTCAATGGCAACTAATAGCCGCAAAAATTCCGCAATTAAGAAAAATAACACGAAATAAAAGAACCCCAACAACAGCGCTAAAACTGAGGTAGCGCGCGGCGCTTCCGGAGTTCCTCCGCCAATAAGTATAATGAAGAAGAAGATCACGCCTAAAGCCGCGGCAATCCATCCAAAAAACTGAAAGATTATTTTTAGCTTGCGTGCATTTTTGTTTGAGTCGTCCATGTAAGTATGTCCTCCCTTTAGAGTCCGAAAAAAGCGGCTTTTTGCAGCTGTTTTTTCGCTAGCGTTAATACAAATCCCTGCTGTTTATAGCGCTAAGCCATTATAATCGATAGTCCCAATTTTGTCAACTATTCGCTATTGATAAATCAATTTGTTGTTACGCTTGTACGCTCACAAATTGATAGGCTTTCAGTTCGTTATGAATTCGCTGCATTGGATCAATGTTAACGGCTTGCGTGGCATTGATCAATTGCAAAATTTTAACCAGGTCCATATACCGTTCGCTTAAAATCGCGCGTTGATAATTGTTTGTTTCAAACTGAATTTCAGTATTAAAACGCGATTGCAAAACGTCCAAGTTAATGGTTCCCTGGGCGTCGTAGTCCAAAACAATTTCAATGCGTTCTAACTCCGCTAAGAGGTCCGCGCTTACCCCTTTAGCGGCAAGCGCAGTTTTAAGGTTCCGACGAAACTCTTCGGACTCCGCACCCGTCTTAACGTTGGCGGCAAGCGCAAATGGATTGGCGGAAAGTTCCGACCTGTTTTTTCCTGCCATCCATTGCAGCCGTTGGACGAGTTGCGCAATTACGAATTCTACCCCTTCTGCCTCCGGGGTAAGGACGTCGGTAACGTCCAAGGTCCTATAGGCTGGAGCTTCTTTTTTAGCGCCCGCCACGTTTTGGTCGGTTTGCTCAGGTTCGTTAAACAAGTCTATTGTTTTGCCTTGGCTCTTTTTACGTTGTACCTGGGTCAAAAATAACGCTTTCCCTAATTCTTTCGTAATGTTGCGGTTCAACTCATCAATAATCCACTGAACTTGATTTTGATCATTGGCTGTGAGAGAGTGATCTAGGGTCACAACGAACCGGCTCCTGCCTAAAAAGCTAGGCAATCCAAAACTCTGGTGCCTAAACCCTTCGGTTAAACTAGAATGTACCGGAACAATCGATACGCCGGTATTGCCGCCGTTAAAGACAAGTCTGAGGGCAGATTGGAGCTCTATAGCGGATTGCTCGTTTAACTCGCCGTTGTCCATTAGACTAATTACTTGGCTAATGACCCACGCTTGCTGCGCTTTTTTGAGAGCGTCCTGTTGCATTGTACCTGGCTCTAATTGAGCGGCTTGGCGCAACCGTTCAGACGAACTATTGTGTAACCGGTCTTTTAATTCTCGAATTCTGGCTAATTGCTCGGAATATTCTTCGCCATTTAAATAGTTCAATGAACGAATTAATGCACGCAGTTGGTCCGCGGCGCTGGGATCTTTAACCGCCTTTTTTTCCTTGGTAATACTGTTGAGGACGCCGCCCACCGGTTTCCAAAAATTATGAAAATCGTTGCCTGGCTGGTTCCTGTTTTTAACGTTTAAGATTATGTTCACGCCGCTAGGAATGGCAAATAGAGTAAGCCAAAATGCGATTGAGGCATAAGCAATTAATTGGCCTATCCACCCGCCATGCGTAATTAAGGGGTCAAGAACATAAATGTAGAAGGGCGCAATCGCGAACAAAAAGATTAAAGGAAGCAAGGTTCCGCCCAACTTAAAGATAACGCTGCGGATCATGCCTATTTCTCTGCCCAAATGATAAATAACTCTAACTTGCGGATTTTGGGAAATAGATTCAGGTTTGGCAACGATACCCGCTAAAAAGCCAAAGAAAACATGTCCTAACTCATGGTAAAGGTTTCCTAAATATTGAACAATATCCCAATTTTTAAGCGCGCCCATGGACCTTAATATTGGCCATTCTTGGCTTTGCAGTCTTACAAATTCCATTTGCGCATCGTTAAAGAATTGTTCTACCGCAGCATTCGCCTCTTCTCTAGATTGGTCAACAACCAGCAGCACAGAAGCGCGGTTTTGTTCAACCAACGCTTGGTGCGCTGCCAGAGCGGCAATATGGTTAATGCTCTTCATATTCGTGGTCATGCCAGGCTCGTTAATATAAACAATGTGCACTGGAATTTGGCTGGGTTGACCGCCAAACCAATTAACAAATAACCCGTGCAGAGCTTGGGTTCCTTCCGCGACTTTAACGCCAAAACCGGACCATTGCGTAATGCTTTGAGCTAACCGGCTATACCACGCAGCTTTGGGGGTTAGGTCGCCGTAATGAACCAAAACCATGGAGTTTAGGCTTAGGCGCGACAAAGACTGAAACCGGCCCAACAACGTTCCCGGATTGCTGATTTCGGTCATGTTTTGACGTTGATCCAAGGGTACTCCGCCAATGTGCACGGTTACTCCGTTAGCGGATAAACCGACCTCATTTGCCAATAGCTCGGCATTTTGGGGCGGCACATAGGGCTGCTCCATCATTGTTTTCATCCTGGACTTGTAGTTTTCCACCGCCGGTTGATCGGAAAAGTTGGTTCTCCATTTCCGGCCCAGAACAGCCACAAACTTCATCCAACCATAGGCAATAACTTGATTTAAATGTTCCGGAGGAGTTCGGGGCAGCGCAATAGTGATCACCGGATATCCTTTTTCCCGCGCTCTTTGCGCATAATCGTTGGTTTGGTTTTCTTCTCCCGGAACCAAAAGCTCAACAAAAGCCCAGCCTTTTTGTTCGTGCTGATCAAGGGCGTCTAAATCCGGACGATCGGTAAATACTGTAAACCCGTTATTATGTTTACCTAAAGATTCTTCCAGGTTTTGTTGCTGCCAATTGTCGATCTCTTGACTAGTTGATTCGGGCTGAATAATAACTAAGTTAGGATGAGTTTGGCAAAGAGCTGCCGCTTGCAATGCGCCTCTGGTCCAGTTAATGCCGCGCCCATCTCTTTGCGAATCTGCTATTGACTGGAGCATAGCGCGCACGCGTCCGTTTTGCGCGCTTTTGCGGCTGCGCCAAGCAAAGTTAATTAGGTTAGGAGCGTTCATACCTGCGTTCCTGCCCCCAACAGAAGTCTGCCCATTAAGTTCTCGCGCAGACACTTTGTACCCTGCTTGGCTTTTACTATTTGCCAAAGGAGTGTTAGGGTCAGTGACGTAATGGATATATTCTGTAGGGTTAAGGTTGCGAGCGGTATAGGCTCTTTCTAAAGCGCTAGACAGCGCCAGAGTTTCAGTTGTAGTTCCTGACTTGCTAACCACAAACCAACGCATTTGCGCAAGGTTTGCAGAATGAACCAGTCTCTGAATCGCGCTCAAGGAATTTAATAGGGTCACATCTTCGTTAGATTGTCCCAATGTGGAGGTTTCCCCGCCCATACCAACAAACCCAATCTTCGTGACCCCTAGGCTTTCCATCTCGCTTACTAATTTTTCGTAGAATTCCGGGCTGCCTTCTTGATCCGCGCGAGTTTGCAGCAGTTCATTTACCCGCCCCACCCATCCGCCGCGTTCAATGCCGTTATCCTTAAAAAGTTCTTCCATGGACCCTCTATCACCGGGCCTTGCGTTAAATTCCCGTTCCGATTCTTCAACCTCCGTATAAACTTGGATCCGCGCTTGCAGTGCATTAATCCCGGCTAAACGTTCTCCTGCTTTAACCATTAGGAACGCTCCTCCCGATAGCGTGCTCTCAGACGGAGTTATCCCCAGCTCCTTTAAAAGTATATCGGTGTCGCCGCCGCCGGTCATCCAAAACGCTCCGGAACCGGCCACTGCCCTAAACACAATCTCAGAGCTCAATTTAAATGGACCTTTTTTATAATTGCCTTGGGGCCCTTTAACAAAGATTGTTCTTGCGGATAAAACTATTTGCGCATACCGGTTTGCGGTTTGGGTACCGTTATCACCAAAAAGATATCCGAAACTTCCATCCTCAGGGATCTCGTTCACTCTAACCTCTTGACGATTCCCATCAGAATCAATATAGGCCAAGTCTTCCGGCAGGACAAACTTAGCGCGATGTTTGCGGAATATACCTTTAAGCTCATCCATAAATTCGCGCGTTAAAAGTCCTTGGGGTCGAGTTTCATCCACGTCCTGTTTCCTTAACGCTTCACTAGTTTTTTCCCCTAAACGCAACGTTACCCCATCTTCTTCTGCCCTGATCAGCAACAAAAGTTGCGCCAGCATACCGCCGGCCAACACCTGGTCAATTAAACCATTATCCAAACCGCTGCGCAGCGCGTTCAGATGATCGGATATTTTTGATCCGCCTAATATTTCGATATACGGCTTTTCCGCTTTTGTTAAGAAACGGTTGGCTCGGCGCATTTCTTTTTCTACCAGGCGTCCGCTCACATGTGGAAGTCCGGCAAAGCCGGTAACGCTCGCTTGATCGCGGTGAGCCACAGAAAATCCGTCTAAAACAAATAGATCTGCGAGCGCTGTTAAGTTACGGACGAACTCTTCGTTATCTTCCAGAGTCTTTTTACCTTGCGTTGGCGTCCGCACATTTTTTAACAAGATCACTTGCCCGTTGCGCAACCCTCGAATATTGCTTTGCGCTTCTTCCCCATAAAGGTCAGGGACATAACGCGTTTGCACTTCGCTATCCCTGAGCGCATCATTTATCATTTGGGCATGTTGATCGAGCTGTTCTAAGAAATCAGGATCACCCGGTCGGCCTTGATGAGCAATGACCACAACTTTAGCGCCGCGCATGGAAAGCTCGCGAATCGTTTCGGCCGCCGCCTTAATTCTTTCGTTCATTTGAATTCTGCCGTCAACAACCGAACTGTTAATGTCCACGCGCAAGATCACGGTCTTGCCCCGGACAAAAACTTGGTCCAACGTTTTAAAATTAAACTCTTCGGGAAAACGATCTGGGTCAAGCTTGGCGTTGACCGCGTCTAAACCCGATTTAGCAAGCGCTGCGCGCACTGTGCGCACAGGGTTTTCTAAATCTTCTTCTAAATTTTCTTGGGTAAGCGCCACGACCTTTCCATCTATAACTTCATATTCAAAATCAGTAAACGTTTTATGGATTGCGCTAACAATGTTTCGCAACAACGCGCGGTTAACGGCCTGGGCTTTGATGGAGAGTTTAGCGGAAGTGTTTGATTTTCGCACCATCACCCAACCAATATTTTGTCCTGTAACTTTCGATTTAATATTGAGCCTGCCCGATCCTTTTTGTTCTTTGGGAGTGGACTCTTCTAATTCCACTTCAATGCTTTCAATGAACTCGGGCAAATAGCTGCGCACGCCTTCCCGCAAGGCTTCCATAGCTTCTCTAATATCCGCTTGAGGATTGACGTCTGGGCGCAACTCTTCTAAGGTCGGGTACCAAACGCGGGACAAAGTTTTTTGAACGCTTTGGCTGGGATCTTTCAATACGTTGGCAATAAAATATAAAAAAGCGCCGCCAAAAGCGTCGTCTAGGAGATCTTCGTCTTCGTCTGCAAACATTTGAAGGAAGATATGGTGAGAATCTTCTACTCCCACTTTTGAGTGAGCTTTGCGCAGCGCTTCGCGCACGATCGGCCAGCCCGGCGGGTGTTGTTCGTCGTAGTGGTCCGCCAACTCTTCCAACACCTCTAGTCCCGAACGAATGTCGGGAACGAATTTGCTGTCCGGATTTTCCCGCAACATCCACGCATAAAATAAGTACGCTAACTTTACGGGATTTAAATAGTTCCCGCCCTCGTCCGTAAAGCCGGCCCTGTCTCCGTCGCCGTCCGTGGCAAAACCAAATACTTGATAATCAAGGCCTTGCTCTGCATTTTCTCTCTTTATTTTTTCCACTTCAGCTTTAAGGTGTTCGTCATATTTATCGAATTGGCTGGGATCCGCGTCATGCGCCAACTCTAGGCCCGGATCGCGCACCACGCTCTCCATTCCGTGGTCCACCATTTTATAGCGGACGCCAAGGCTATTTAATACGTCTTCGATAATAGGGCCCATAACCGCGTTGCCCGTGTCCACCACAAACATTAATTTTTGTAACGCGCCCTGATCAACGTTATAGTTTCCTAAAAGCGTTTGCAGGCGCTCCGTCATTTTTTCTTTATAGGTTTCCTGCATATCTGTAATCTCGCGTTTTTCTCCCCTTTGAGGAGCAAGCCTATTGGCTGATGAAGAGTTGCTCATTTCTAACATTTCATACATCTCTTTACCAAAAATCCCGCGCAGCTTTTGGTTGGGCGCGCGCCGCAAACTAACTTTAAATCCGTTGTCCACCAACTTATTGTGGCTGGCCGTGACCTGTACCGCCGCTTGATAAAGGCCTTCTTTTAAACGGGCATAATAGTTAGACATTGGGGTGGAAACTTCAGATAGAGCGTAGTCAACGTTCACCCCCATACTAATAAGCCCCTGAACAAACCCGTCGCGCAAACTCGGAGTGGTTTCCCGGTGGTCTCCGGTCACTAAAACGCGCAACATCCCCCCATTGGCAGCTTCTGGATGCAGTTCTTTTAACTTTAGCGCCAAGGCCACGCCCGCGCTGTAAGTAAAAGCCGGAACCATGTGAAAGTCCGGCATTACAATTCTATTCTTGCTAATCGCTTGCGCGCGCACGTCATAACCGTTTTTAATTTCATTTTGAAATTTAGGGTTTGCCAGCACGTGCCGACCCTGTTCCAATAAGTTTTGATGGCGAACACTTTCGGGGTCGCGTTCCGAACTCTTGCTTTCTTCACCTCTATTTTGAGGAACGCGCCGGGGCAGGGAACGATCAAGCGCGCGTTTCTGTAAGAAAGTACGGAAGCTCGGATCATTGGCTTGGTTAGCAACGCGCAGCAAAGCTTCGGGCAAATTTTTAAATTCTTTAAAATCGCTGATTCTGGATTCGGGAGATTTTTGAAAGAAGGCCGCGTTCATTTCCGGTATTTGGGTTAGGTCTCCGGTCACAAGCTCTAAAGTGAATCCGCCGTCCTTGTGCCGGACATAAGGGCGAACGGCTCTCCTAACCATATCTTCATCTAATGCCTTGGGGTTAATGGCCAAACTAAACTTATTGTAAGGCGCGCCGCTCCTTTGCAATTGATTTAATAGTTGGGTTAAGGATTGGGAACCGTCGCTGGCAACGGTTTCAACCAGCATCGCGTGACGGGCGTTTTGGTTATAAACAGCGTTACCGCCCTTTTGTTTGTTGGGGTTGCTGACCAACTCCGCAACGATGTTGTTGCCCTGGTCCATACGGAAACGGTAATAAGCGAGCAACTCAACGTTAATCGCTTCCCCGTCCATCATGGTGAGGTCGTTGATTCGGTGATACACTAAAGCGCTCGCGTCCAGTTTTTCTAAAACCCGGCGCAGGGGCTCTCTAACCACCATCACTTCTCCGCTGCGTTTTAGTTGCACGGTTTGCTCTTGGTCAAATAGTTTTACGGTCGCTTCGCCGTGTCCAATCGGGAGCCTTGACCCCGCAGTGTTTTGGACCAGCGCGCCGTTTTCTAAACGGTAGGTATGCGAATAGGTCGGCAAAGTAAAATAGATGAGGTCAGGATTAAAACCATAGAAGTTGTTCGCCAGAAAATCTTCCTGAACTCTTTGCCAAATATCTTCGTTAACGTGCAGCACTAAGGGCAAGTCAAACGCCATGCCGTCCACTTGTTCCTGGGTGTATCCCTTTTCCAAATAGACTTTTTCCATTTCATAGCGATACTGCCAAAGCTGGCGTTGCGCCAAAGTTAACAGATCAGCGTCGCTCGGAATTCTTAGATAAGCCTGGCGGAGGTCAGACTCGAAATCGCTTCTTACTTTTTCTAAGGTCTGACTGTCCTTAACGCTTTTTTCCCTTAAATATTCTGCTACTTTGTTTTTGACCAAGGCCCTTGTTTCAGAAGAAATTTCTGGATCATCAATATTAAGCACAATGCGGGCAGTGCGCACGAGGTCCAAATCATACATCGATCCTAAACCCAAACGAGTGGCTGCTCCGGCAAACAATAGGTGGTAGGCCACTTTCCCCCCTCTAAGCTCGTCCTTAGCGATTTCCATATAGCGATCATGTTCAGGACTTTCCTTAAACTCATTGAATTGCTCAAGCGGATCCAAACTTTCCGGTAAAGGCCTAAATTGATCGGAGTCTGATGCAAGCGCATTAATTTGGTCTAAAATAACGGAAATTGCTTTTTCGATCCTCTTTACCGAATCCGTCTGGTTTTGCGCCAAAGCCTGACTTCTCTCTTGCAAAAGATTTTCCAATTTTGCGCTGTGGTCGCCTAAGCGATTCCGCAGTTCGTTTAAGTAAAAATCAGACAATCCAGTGGGCGCGACGTCGGAAAGTTCCCGCAAGGGATGCCTCTCTAGCAAAGCAGCGGTGTTGCGGTCATGGTGCAGGTTAACGGCCTCATTGATGTTCACCGTATAAAATCTACGCAAAATATCGTTAAACAAACCGCTAACGCTCCTTTTATTTCCCGCGTCAGCTTCTAACCATTCCGACCCGTTCCAGACTTCCGTGTGCATATTGCCCACGACTTGCGCCAACTCTGCGCCTGTTTCCCGCGCAACTTTTCGCCAATTTTCCGGCAATTGGG
>JAHFBY010000032.1 GCA_023249835.1 Elusimicrobiota bacterium
GATATGAAAGTAGAAAAGTTTAAAATGGCTACAGGGCTTATTGCCATTACTGCGCAAAGGTTAATTCGCCGGCTCTGCCCATTTTGTAAAAAAATTGTTTCAGAGGACAAAATGGATCCGGCAGTGGTCTCTATTTTAAAAGCGCAGCAATTACCAGTTAGCTATTTTAAGAATATGGGATGCGTTAAGTGTGATTTTAACGGATATAAAGGCAGGCTTTCAATCTTGGAGCTATTGGAAATTGACCAGGAAGTAAAAGATAAAATAAAAGAGGATTTTCCGGGATCAGAGTTGCGGCAGTTGGTTATGAACAAAAGGTGCCTCCACACTTTATCTGCGGACGCTTTATGGCATTTATCGCAAGGGGATACAACGATGGAAGAGATCGCGCCTTATTTAAAGTTTGAGCTTCCCCCAAACGCAAGTTTGGCAAAGGGTGAGCACGGTAGAAAGAGTTTGTTTGCGAAATCAGGCACTAGACGTATTGTAATTGCCGATGACGACCCTGATCAGCGGATTATTGTCGGAGCCTATTTGACGAAACAAGGTTACCAGGTGGAAGAGGCGGTTGACGGAGCGGACGCTTTGGAAAAGATCGCCCAAAGTCCGCCGGACTTATTGCTGGTAGACCTCATGATGCCCAATATTGATGGTTATGGAGTGATTAAAAAGACGCGGCAATCTTTGGGTTTATTAAACCTTCCCATCATTGTTTTAACCGCCATTGGTGATGACAGAAGTCAGGAAGAGACCATTAATTTGGGAGCAGACGATTATATTGTTAAGCCTCTGAAACCGGCTTTAGTGGTTGCCCGGGTGAACGCATTGTTTCGAAGGTTGGGAAAATGAAAGATAACAAAAATATAAAAATACTTGTGATTGATGATGAGCAGGGCATCCGTGATTTTTTAACTTATGAACTTGCCTCCGAAGGTTATGTTATAGTTACGGCCAATAATGGGGAAGAAGGGGTGGAAAAAATTAAAAATGAGAAATTTAATTTAGTGATCAGTGATATTAAGATGCCCAAAATGGACGGCATGCAGGCTTTGGAAATGATCAAGAAAATAGACCCAGGAATTGAGGTTATTATGGCGACTGGATTTGGCACGGTTGAAACCGCAGTTGCTTCGATGAAAAAAGGGGCGTACGATTTTATTCAAAAACCTTTCAACCTGGAAGAAATAAAAAGCCTTATAGAAAAAGCTTTGGAAAAAGCTGAACTGAAAAGCTTGGTCGCTCTTTACGAAACCAGCAGGGCAATATTTGCCAGCGTAAAGCTAAGCGATCTGCTTCCGGTTTTAGTTAAATTATCCGCTCAGCTTTTAAAGGCGGACGACGTTTCAATAATGCTTATGGGGGAGGACAAAAAGCTTTATATCGCCGCGTCCCAAGGACTAGACGACCAAATAAAAAAGGGCGTGCGTCTATCTTTAGGAGATAGGGTGGCGGGTAAAGTCGCAGAGTGGCAGGAGCCCCTCATCATCGTTGGATCTCTGGCTCAAGATCAAAGGTTTGCGGATATTGAAAGCCGGGAGGCTATCCGGTCTTCAGTCATTGCGCCATTAGTGGCTAAGTCCGGAATTTTAGGAGTTTTGTGCGCTGCGCGCACAACGAACGAAATCCCTTTTAATGGTTTTGATTTACACAATGCCCAGATCTTTTTATCGCAAATCACGCAGGCGATTGAAAACGCAAGGCTTTATCGTGAGCTGGAAGACAAAATGGAGGCGCTGGAAAGCGCTTATGCCGAAATGTCGCGAATGAAGGAAGATCTTGTTCAGGCGGAAAAGCTGGCTGCTATCGGAGAGCTCGCTTCAGGCGTTGCCCACGAACTCAATAACCCTCTGACCAGCATTATTGGGTTAACAGATCTTTTGCTTATGAACGATAATAAAGAGGAAGATATTCAGGATTTCACTACTATTAAGGAACAGGCCCACCGTTGCCGGAAGATAATCTTAAACCTATTGCAGTTTGCGCGAAAACAGAACTTCAATATGGAATATGCTCAGGTCAAAGGGGTGCTAGAGAAAACGCTGGAACTCCTGCATTATGAGTTGAAAACTTCTGGTATTGAGCTGGCGCTGGAGCTGGGCACGTCTTTGCCTTTAACTAAAATAGACTCTTCCAGGATACAGCAAGTTTTTTTAAATATTATTAGCAATGCTAAAGATTCTCTTGCACACAGCCCTCGGCCTAAACTGACTATAAAAACTGAAAATGTGGATGGTAAAATTAAGGTCTACTTTATCGACAACGGCTGCGGTATGCCCGCAGATGTGGTTAACAAAATATTTGACCCGTTTTTCACAACAAAAGAGGTGGGCAAAGGTACGGGCTTAGGTTTGAGTGTTTCTTATGGAATAGTTCACGATCACGGTGGCGCTATTACGGTGCAGAGCAAAGAAGGAGAGGGCGCAGCGTTTTGCGTGGAATTGCCGGTAATGTTCTAAGGAAGAACGCGCAGGACCGATTGTTTTTAAAAATCTCATAGATTTTCTATTTTTGGAAATTTTATGCGAAACCGGGTTAAACCCGGTTCGCTCTCAAGGTCAATTGATCCGGAATGCTTTTTAACTATATCGTAAACCAGGCTTAATCCTAGCCCCGTGCCTTTACCAACAGGTTTGGTGGTGAAAAACGGATCGAATATTTTCGATTGAATTTCTTTGTCAATGCCTTTTCCGGTATCGGAAATGATTAATTGAATCCAGGTATAGCCGTCATTGGATTGGACGGAGGTTTGGACACCTAAAACCCCTCCTTTAGGCATGGCGTCTATCGCGTTATTGGCGAGATTGATTACTATTTGCTGAATTTGGTTTAGGTTCCCAATTATTTGAGGGAGCGAAGGCCCAAGATCTTTATGGATTTCAACAGAGTTCATTTTACTGCTTGCGTTGATCAGGCTAAGGGATCCCTCAATGGCAAGGTTTAAATCCATGGGCACTTGGTTTTGTTGATAGGCTCTGGAAAAGGTGAGCAGGTCTTGCACCAGGTTTTTACAGCGCAGCGCTTCCCGCTCAATGGATTTGATTGGAACTTCTAAAACATCTCCGGCCTTTAATCTCTGCGCAAGTCCTTGAGCAAATCCCAGGATGATGCCCAAGGGGTTATTGATTTCGTGCGCAACGCCCGCGGCCAATTGTCCTACTGCGGACATTTTTTCAGATTGCGTGAGCTGTTTTTGGTTTTCACTAATTTTCTTATTGGCAAGGGCAAGTGCGGTAGTGCGTTCTTGCACCTTGGTTTCAATGAGGCTATTAACGATTTCAAGTTCTGCTTGACGCAGAGCTGCTCTTCGTACATCTTTTAACCCTTCGGCAATGGAGTTAAGCAGAAAAATATCCTCGAAAACCACCCACCCTGCATGCTCCAAAAACCTCCAAGGTTGTACCACGGTAATGCCGTAGACCGATTCGGGCCAATAAATGCCGCGGAAAGCGTGGTCAAAAGCTACGACTGCTGTGGCGGACAGGATCACTTTCCAATCTTTATAATAAGCTAAGAACGCCAGAGATCCAAATACGTGGAAATGTGTTTCAATTCTACCTCCGGTGAGGTGGATTAATAGCGCGGAAGCAAGCATTTGGCCAATGGCTATGACGTGTGGGGTTAGCCAGTGTTTAGACCGGTATAAGGCGCAAAAGATAGGAAAAGAAGCGATCATTCCGCCTAAAAAAATGGCGGCATAGACATGAATATGGATTTGACTCCTGGAACCTGCCCAAGTTTGGGGGGAAACGTAAACCGCAAAAACAATCCCCATAATCCATTGCAAGGCCATAAGGATTGCAAATCTCTGACTTATCCACAGGTTAAGTTCTTCTGCGTGCTGTTTAAAAATTTGGGCAGCGCGTTTTTCTACCGATTGGGTATCATCCCAATGAAATCTTTCAGGTTCCATATATTTTTCCTTTGGTTGGATATATTTAGTAGCGAACATCCAAACACGTTAGTTCTTCTATATTCAGCATGGCCTCTGGTGAGTAAAGCAACTATGGCGTCGCGTCCGGCATTAGAACCGCTATGTCCCCGGGCGCGGGTGATGCCTCCACTAAACAATAAATGACCTTGACCATCATAAAGGATGGCGTGGCCGGAGGTTCCTACGTTGAAATGTTTTGCTTCTACGCCGTCAACGTCACAATAAACGTTAACCCCGGGAATCGCTTCTGCTTTGCTCCACAGGCTTCCCTTTTCCCAATCTTTAGGAAAAGCGGCAGGTTTAAAGAACAGTACATGGACTCTCGCTTTATTGGGGGTTCGGGACATAATCCATGCTAATTCTTCTATGCTCGCTGCAGTGCAGGGGCATTCCGGGTGTGCTATTAAAAGTAAAGTCGCTAACCCGTGGATTTTAGGAATAGCGCTTTCTTTTGGCCAGGCAATCGGTGGTAAGTCCGAAACCCCTGGCGCTGCTTGATATTTTAATAAAACCCATAGTCCAAAACCGCTTAAACCCAGCCACAAGGCAGTGGTCAGTATTAATATTTTTGCAGAACATTTTTGAGTGTTCATATTAATGATAAAACTGTCCTTTCAATCTATTCAAAATGAATAGACAATAGGGTATTAATTAAGATTAAAACAGTGTCAAACTTTATACGGGGTCATGATATTTTGATAAGTGGACGTGGCAGGATAAATACATTAATTAGATTATATCAAAAAATATATATAAGTAAACTAATAGAATTATCCACCCCTTGACAAAATAATTTATTCCTGGTACTTATAGATTAGGATAACTGGGAAGAATTGATAGATTAGGATAAATAGGATAACTTGTTATTAGAGAGAAACATTATGATCCCTAAAGAGATTCCGCCGTTAACCACTTATGAAATTAGCCGCTATTTGCATGTGGATCTTACCACTGTGATTAGTTGGTGCGAACTTGGCAGGATTAAGGCTTATAAAACTCCGGGAGGGCACAGGCGGGTGCGGCCTGAATTTTTTTTAGAATTTTTAAAAGAGTACAACATGCCCATTCCGCAAGAGTTTGCGGATCGATTAAAGAACAGCCTTAAAATTTTAATTGTAGATGATGAAGAAGAGATTCGGAAAATGATTCGCCGGGCGTTGCGTCAAAGTATTGCTTGCGCTGAAATTCATGAAGCGCGAGATGGTTTTGAAGCAGGTATTTTAGCGGCAGATCTTTTACCCGGATTAATTATATTGGATTTAATGATGCCGGGGATAAACGGGTTTAAAGTTTGCGGGAATATTAAGAAAGACGCTAGGTTTAAAGCAACAAAAATATTGGCGATAACGGGACAAGATACGGAAGAAAATAAGCAAAAAATTCTCAAAGAAGGAGCGGATGAGTATTTGGCAAAACCGTTTGACGTTAAAGATTTGATTAAAAAAGCGCATGAATTGCTGGAGATAGCGGAGGAAAAAGTAAATAAATGAGTTTTTAATGTGGCGGAAAGAGGATGAATTATGCTTAATTCAATGAGCGAAATTAAGATAGTCATTGTGGACGACGAGCCTGAGATATTAAAGACTCTAAAAAGGATTCTCGAAAAAAAAGATTATGTTGTATCTATTTATGAAAATCCGGTGGAAGCGCTCAATTTTTTAAAATCTAATCCGGTTGACCTGGTCATTACTGATCTAAAAATGCCGGAAATGGACGGCATCTTATTTTTGATGAGCGTTAAAGAGTTTTATCCTAGCGTTCCGATCATTCTAATTACAGGCTATGCGACCATTGCCACTGCTGTAACCGCCATCCAAAAGGGAGCCTATGACTATATAAGAAAACCTTTCGATGTTCAGAAGATCTATGGCGTGGTTGAACAAGCCCTTGCTTCTGCAGGGCATTAATATAGGGGGAATGCCGGAGATTGCTGATGTCCAAAATATCGAATATTATTTTATTATTTTTCCCGTTTCTTATTGGCTGCGCATCTCAAAAAATGGAGATGTCTCGTTATTATCATGAAAGGCAGTCACGCCGCATCGCGGTGTTGCCATTTGAGTCGTCTAACCCCTATATTTCAGGTATGATTTTAAGCGACTATTTTACGGTGCAAATATTGCGTTCCATGCAAGGTTGGGATGTTATTGAGCGTAAAGACTTAACTCAGATTTTGCAAGAACAAAAGTTGACTTTAACCGGCATCATTAAACAGGATAAGTTTTCCAAACTCGGCTCAATTTTAGGAGTGGACGCAGTCATCCTTGGGTCCGTTAGGACTTTGGAAACTATACAGAGCGTAAACGGGTCAATATCTGTTACTGTTAAAATGATCGAGGTTTCTACCGGTAAGATTTTATGGGCGGACAATATGAAAATATCCCATCAAACCTGGTCCGTATGCGAAATATCCGAGGTGGCGGACAAGATTATGGAAAAGACAGCAAAGTTGATGGTTAAAAGGTTTGAGAAAGGTTTTGTTTCAGGCTCTTTTTCATCTTTTTCTTTTAGGGAGAATTTTGTGAACGTGCGTGAAGCCAAATTGACGCATAAGGAGAAAAGCGATGGGAACGATCAACGATAAGGCAGAGACAATTTTATTAGCGGATGATGAGCCGCAAGTGCAAAAGGTTGTTCAACGTTTTTTATATAAGTGTGGCTATGAATTAATAGAAGCGTCTAATGGTCGCGAAGCTCTTAGCAAAACAAGGAGCCAGCATCCGAATATTGTGCTTTTGGACATTAATATGCCGGAAATGGATGGGTTAACAGTTTGTCAGAAGTTGAGGGAAGACGCTTTGACCCGCATGACGCCTATTTTAATGTTAACCGCGCGTGCGAATTTGGAAGATAAAGTTTTAGGTTTAAGGTTAGGCGCAGATGATTATTTGACTAAACCTTTTGAGTTAGATGAACTTAAAGCGCGCATTGACACCTTATTGCGGCGCACTAAAAATATGATTTTTGCCAATCCGCTTACGCAGTTGCCCGGCAGTCCGGCAATACAAGAGGAGATTGACAAGAGGATTCAATCAGGGCTTAAGTTCGGCGTGGCGTATGTGGATATTGATAATTTTAAGGCCTATAATGATGTCTATGGCTACCAGAAAGGAGACGAAGTCATTAAGTGGACATCCGAGACTTTGCAAAGCGCTATAAATATATTTAGGACAAATGTCCGCGAAAGCAGTTGGCCATTCCTTGGACATATTGGAGGCGATGATTTTATTCTCATTGATAATTCCAATGCGATTGAAGGTTTGTGCCAAGAGGTCATTAGCGCTTTTGATAAAAATCGCGGTAGGTGGTACAGCGGCAGTCATGTTGTTCAGGGATATATTCAATCCAAAGACCGTCAAGGGAACATTAATAAATTTCCTTTGATGACCCTATCTATCGGCATTTCTACCAATGACCGCCGATCCATAACACATTATGCGCAAATAGCCCAAATCACCTCTGAACTTAAGAAGTTTATTAAAGGACGGGAACAAAAGGAAAAAAGCGCAATAGTGACAGATCGCAGGACATGGTAAATAACATTTTTATTTTATCCCCTTGACAAAACGCACTATTGGGACTATATATAATTGTCATTATTATCATAAGCGTTAAAATGTAAAAAATGGTTACTCTCGCATTAAAGAAAGCGGTCACACTTAAGAACTCCTTTGTTAAGGAAGATCCGTTCAAATTTATTAAGAAAGCGGTCCACAACATCTCTGACTATACAACCCGGGTTTTTTACCTGGATGAGCGCTCAGCGCTCATTGCGTTCCGCTTTCTTATTTTTTCTCTAGTAGCGCTTTATCTGGCGCAATGGCAAAAGGAATTGGCGTTAGCCGCCCGGTCCAATTTGTTCTTGCAGCGGTCTTTGTGGTTTGGACTATTGCTCCAGGCGGCAAGCAACCTTTGGCTCATCTCTGTGCCGTCCCGGTACTTCCGCCAAGGCATTACCTCCGCGGTCTTTTTTCTTGACGCTCTAGTCATATCCAACGTTCTTTTTTGCGCTTCGGTGCAAGAAAGCAACATATTCTTGGTCTATTTCTTAGTGATCCTTATGACGGTTATTGTCAAGCGGCATACCCTGCCTTTGTTGGTGGCGGGTTTTTGCGGGATGCTTTATGCGGGAATAATTGTTTATAACCAGTCCATTTTTGCCCTATTGAAATCCGATGTTTTGATTCGGTTTCCTTTATTAGGGGCGGTGGGCTTGCTGGCGGCAAGCTTTGCGCGCTATATTAAGGTAAAAGATGAGTTAATCGATAATATCAGCCATGAGTTGCGCACTCCTCTGTCTTCCATCCGCCTTGCCTCCAATAGCCTCTTGAGTGAGTTCCATCATAAAGGCAATGTTTTAGAAGGGGCCAAACCGGATAAAATACTCTCAGTTTTGGACCGCAGCAGTGATCAGATGGTGCGGATGGTGGATTCGATTTTGGAATCTGCGCGATCTGGCCAGGGTAGAATGGAGCTGCACAAGGAACCTTTATCCGTAGAACAGATGATTTCACAATTAACCGAAGAGTTTGAATTTCCCTGCCAAGAGCAGGGGATCACTTTAATTAGAGATGTGAAGTCTTCATTGCCCGAGGTAGAAGCCGACCCCGCGCTGTTGCGCCGCGCGCTCATAAACTTATTGAGCAACGCCATCAAGTTTACCGCGCCCGGCGGCACGATCACTCTTTCCGCAGAACTCATGAAAAAAAATGATCCGGGTTTTTGGAAAAAAGATTGCGGCAGCGTTTTACAACTTTCAGTTACTGACAACGGGTTGGGCATTCCCAAAGAAATGCAGAAGAAAATATTTCGGAAGTACTATCAGCTTTCCAATTTGGAAACCAGCGGCAAACGCGGTTTGGGTCTTGGCCTTGCCATGGTCAAGTCAATCGTTGAAGCCCACCAAGGCTCAATTTCCGTAGAGTCCGTCCCGCAAAAAGGCAGCACTTTCAGCTTGCAGCTTCCTGTAGACAACAATTAAGTTCCTCTAATATCCTTCCGTCTGTTGTATAATGTGTCCTGTGGAAGACAAAATTGTTATTCAAGGCGCTAGGCAGCATAACCTTAAAAATATTTCGCTCTCTATCCCGCGCAATAAGCTGGTCGTGATCACGGGCCTTTCGGGTTCGGGGAAATCGTCCCTTGCATTTGATACGCTCTACGCTGAAGGGCAGCGCCGCTACGTGGAGTCTTTGGCTGCATACGCCCGCCAATTCTTGGAAATGATGGACAAGCCGGACGTGGACTTTATTGAAGGATTGTCTCCGGCCATTGCCATTGAACAGCGGAACCCTTCGCACAATCCCCGTTCTACCGTTGGCACTGTCACTGAAATTTACGATTACATGCGGCTCCTTTTTGCGCGCATTGGCGTTCCCCACTGTCCGCGGTGCGGACGAATGATCCGGCCTCAATCCGCTACCCAGATCATTGCTCAGGTGATGAGTATGAACGGTGGAACTAAAATCAGCGTGCTTTCTCCCTTGGTGCGCGGACGGATCGGCACTTACGGCGAACTCTTTGAAAAATTAAAAAAACAAGGCTATGCGCGCGTAAAGGTGAATGGGAAAGTGCACCTCTTAGAGGAGAGCATTAAGCTGGATCGCTATAAAAAGCACACCATTGATCTGGTGGTGGACCGCATCGCGG
>JAHFBY010000361.1:0-2541 GCA_023249835.1 Elusimicrobiota bacterium
CGTTTTCTACGATCACGAAATTGGTTTGCGACGCGCCGATGTTGGCGATTAAAATAGTTTCATTTACGAGTGGGTTTTCGCCAATGGACTCATACACCGATTCCAGGGCAAAAGCGTCCACGTCCATGATGACGGGTTTAAAACCGGAAGATTCTAAAACTTCTACGCGGCTGTTTACCAGTTCCTGTTTCGCCGCCACGAGAACGGTTTCCATTTTAAGTTTGCCTTCTTCGGTAATGTCGCGCAAGGGATGAAATCCAATGAACACCTCTTCAATGTTAAACGGGATGTAGGGTTCAGCTTCGGCTTTAATGGTTTTTGAGAGCTCTTTGTGGGTCAGTTTTTGAAATTTGACATAGCGCACAATGACCGAGTTCCCGGATATGGAACAGACCGCGTTTTTGGGAATGCCTTTGCCTGAGCCCCGATATGTTTTTAAGACGTCAATCATGTTGGCCACTTTTTCTTCCGGGGTGAGATCAGTTTTATCGGTTCCCGCGGACAACGGAATAAGCGACCAGCGGACAAGTTGAAACTTGTCCTTGATTTTTTTCATTTGAACTATTTTGATGGAGGTTGTGCCCAGGTCAATGCCAATGGTGTCCAAAAAGCTCAAACCCGGAATGGGCAGGCTTTGTACTTTTTCAATAATTCGATCTAAATTAATGAATTTCGTAATATCAATAGCCATCTGTCAACCCAATTTTCTCTAGAAAATATAGAGAAAGAAGAAAATATCAAAGCAAGTAATACCCTTTTTAACCCAGCGTTCCGCAAGCGGAACTATTCGGCATTTATGCAATGCCTACAAAAACTGAAAATTGTTGTGTTTTTAAAAGCCCAACAGCCATTCAACAATCATCCAGTTTCTACTCGGCGTTTATAAACTGGGTGGGTACAGATGAACCAAAATAATTAACATCGCTACAACTCTACTTATATAGCAGATAGAGCCAAGGTTGTGAACCTTGAGTTTTTTGCCCCTAATCAGGGGTTTTGGACTAAGATTTTCTTGATTGCGGCGGCTTCTTTTTCTAATGGGAGGACTCCCGGGGCCAAGTTTAAAATATTGGCGTATTCTTTATCCGCGGACAAAAGGTCATTTTTATCGTTTGATTGTTGCCAGGAACGCAGATAAAATTGCGCGGCTTCTCGCCTATACCAAACGTTGCGGGGTTCAAGTTCAATGGCGATTAAGAGGTCCCGCATCCTGCCCGTTTGGGCGTAGTAAAGGCTGTTGAATGGGTCTATGAACCGCAGCCAAAGGGCTGTTTTTGCTCTTGTTTTAGGGTTAGAATACATGATCCTAAAGGCGGTATCGGCTAAGCCCGGAGCCAGGTTGAGCAGCGCAAAAGCGCTTAAAAAAAAAATAATAACATTTCCCCCTTTCCATTCCAGCCTAGAATCCAGCTCAGATAGGGGCACAATTTGGACAAGTCCGCAGATTGAAAGGGTTAACACCGGCGGATAGTGGAGGTTAAAGTCAAATAGAGCGCAAACCAAAATAGTGATTTCCACCGCTATCCATCGATAGCGGACCGTGAGGTTTATGTCGGGTGACTTCTGGTTGCGCCAAACGTTATAGAGCCACCACAAAAGTATTCCCATTCCCACAAATCCAAGTTCGCACAGTAAATTCAAAGCTTCATTATGCGCGTAAGGCGCATTGCGTAAACCGGGTATACTTTTAAAGGCGGGGTAGATATCGCGAAACCCGCCTAAACCCACCCCTTTCCAGGGATGGGATAACAACATACGGAGACTGTCCTGCCAAATGTAAAGCCTTTCCCAAGCAAACGGATCTTGTAATTTGCGGTTGTGCAGAGCGTGCAAGGGGTCGTAGCCCGTGGAAACGTAGAAAAGAATAGAGGCCAGGAGAGCCAGTCCGCAGAGTTGCAATATTTTTTTGGCGGATTTTTCCGGGTGATAAAACATTAAAAATGTTGCGCCCGCGCCCGCCGCTAAAATGGAAGCTAACGCTAAAAGCTTTAGCAAGGCAAAGGACAAGAGCACGGTAAGTCCAGCATAGAACGCGGCTTTAAAACCGGAGTTTTGGAGATAAGAGTCAATCGCCAAGGTCAGTCCAATGGATAGAAACGCGGAAAAGAGGTTGGGGTAGTCTATCCAGGAAGGGTAAAGAAGTAGGCTCAAAGAGCCCAAAGCGCAAAGCGCGAGACATGCGGTTCCTAATGAGTTCTCCCAATAGTCGCGGGATGTATAAAACAGCGTCCATGCGGTTATAAAGAAAAATAGTTTATAAATTCCGGTTAAGGTGGCATGAAAATTAGGGCTCCAAAGGCTCGAACAGGCGGACCACAGGGTTAGGGCTAAGATTGGAATTAAAAGCGGTCGAGGCGGAGGAACGATTTTTTGTTGTTGGCGCAAGGTTTTAATCAGCAACACCATAACGCTTGACTCGAAAAAAGACCATCCCCTAAAGTCCACTGTTGAACGCATCCAGAAAATTGAACTCAGCAAGATGATAGAAAATAACATGGGGTTAGTTTTCAAGTTTCATCGCGAAGTTTTGAAGGTCGGCTT
>JAHFBY010000361.1:2551-2960 GCA_023249835.1 Elusimicrobiota bacterium
AAACATTGTTTAGCCAGGCCGATTTCACCTCGGTGAAGGTAGATTTCTCCCAGAAGGTAATGCGCCGCTGGAAAAAACGGTTCCAGGACGATTGCTTTTTTATAGAGCGTTATCGCGGAATCAAAATCTTGGCGCCGTGAATAAACCTCCGCTAATTCCGCGTAATAAATTGCTAGTTTGGGGTTGTTCGCAAGGGCGCGGTTAAAACTTTTTATTGCGTCGGGCAGCCGGCCTTGATCGCGTTCTAAGCGCGCCAGTTCCGCAAACGCTGGATCCTCTTTGGGATAATACCTTGAGAGTTTAAGGAGGTAGGATTCTTTTTTGTTCAAGTCATCTGACTGGTTGACAAAAGTCCAAAGCAATTCGCGGGAAAAGGGGTTTAGCGCAAGGGCAGCGCGGTAAAAACCCA
>JAHFBY010000033.1 GCA_023249835.1 Elusimicrobiota bacterium
AAGGCAAGCGATGCTCGATCCCACGTCACTCAGAGGTTTGAGTTGACTCTCCAAAGCGATGTCATTGGTGGAACTCCCGGCAATGACAAACTTATCGGAACCGTTAACAACGACCTCTTAAACGGTGCTGGAGGCAGCGATCAATTGTTGGGTAAATCCGGTAACGATACTTTGTATGGTGGAAACGACAACGATATCTTAATTGGCGGGATGGGCGCGGATTTGTTGGATGGAGGATTAGGGATTGAAGACGTTGCCTCCTATCGAGATTCAAAACAGGCGGTTCAAGTCAACTTGGCAACAGGCGTCAACCATGGCGGCGCCGCCGAAGGCGACACTTTAATTAACATCGAACGGATCTGGGGGTCAGCGTATAACGATATCCTGATCGGAGACTCCGGGGACAACTATTTTCTGGGCAAGAATGGCAATGACGAACTGCGCGGCGGGGCTGGCAATGACAACCTATCCGGACAAGGCGGCAACGACTTAGTTTACGGGGACGATGGCAACGACACTTTATACGGTAACGCCGGAGAAGATTTGATCATTGGCGGCGCGGGCAATGACGTATTGCGCGGCGGGACGGACAACGACGTGTTGAACGGCGGCGCGGGAGCGGATAAGTTATATGGAAATTTGGGCGACGACCTGTTTAAATTTTCCGAGAAAACAGATTCCACCAAAGCGCTTATGGATAAAATCATGGATTTTGAAGATGGACGTGACAAACTAGACTTCTCTGCCCTGGGTTTTAGCGAATCTGACTTTGGCAGCGGATTGATCGTGGAAAATACCAAGAGGGCAACTATAGTTCGGGACATTCATTCTGATTTTGCGGTTCAGGTAGAGGGCGCGCACCAGTTGAAGCCTGCAGATTTTATATTTTCCTGATGTAAATAATATTTTGAAGGTTTTTCTATAAAGTTTCACTAATAGATAGAGGAGGATTGTAAAATGTCCGGAAAAAATGAAAAGAACCAGGAAGTTATCAGCAAAATCATGAACCCTGCGCCGCCGGTGGAAACGGGTCCGGTGCGGACCGAGCCCCAAGGGAATAAATTGACCTTGGAGAACGTGATCGGAACCGTCAGCTTGCTGATGACGCAGTCCCCGGCGCACCGGCATATGTTTATGGCCGACTTGGAGTGGTTGGTTATTCCGCCGGTAATGCTGAGGCAGTTCAGAATTTTTAAAAATAATAATAATCAACCCGTTGGCTTTGTGACTTGGGCCTCTTTAAACGAGGAGGTATCGGCACGCTTAAAATCCGGAGTTATCAAATTGGCTCCAGGAGAATGGAAGTCAGGAGACAAGGTCTATATTATAGACGTGATCTCTTCTGCCCCGATCCATAAACAAATTGTCAAAGAGCTCTATGAACGGGAGTTTAAAGGAAAAGAGGTTAATGTTCTCAGGCCTAAAAAAGGCGCTCCTGGACTTGAAAACAGGCTGTTGACAGACATTTTTGCCGAAGAAGCTCAGTTAAAAAAAGACGGGGCAGACGCAAAAAAATGAAAAGGACAACAAATTTGTTAAGGGCATGATTTATTTTACCCAACTGCGTGAAGTTGAGGTATGAAAATATTATTGACCCATCCTAATTTTCCCGGACAATATAAACACCTAGCCCATCAGCTTGCCAGTGATCCGGAAAATCAGGTGGTGTTTATCTCTAACCCCAAACCTCAATATATCCCTGGAGTTCAAAAAGTGGAGGTTCAAGTTCCCACGCACGAGGGCGGGGGCGGGAGTCGCGCTCACCGCTACCTCCAGGATTTTGAAAAGGCCATATACCGGGGGCAAGCTGTTTGGCGGGTTTGTGCTGATTTAAAAGTTAAAGGGTTTGTTCCGGATGTTATTTGTTCGCATCCGGGTTGGGGAGACGGGTTATTTTTAAAAGATATTTTTCCCGATGTTCCGCTTTTAAATTATTGCGAGTTCTATTATCGTTCATTTGGGGCGGACGTGCATTTCCATCCTGAACAAAAAATAAATCCCGATACCTTGGCTAGGGTGCGCATTAAAAATTCAAACAACATCTTAAATTTGGAAGCCTGTGATTGGGGGATCACTCCAACTCATTGGCAGCGCCAATTGCACCCATCGGAATTTAAACATAAGATTTCTGTCCTGCATGAAGGGATCGATACCCTAGCCTTAAAACCAGGCAAGCCTACGGAACCACTGATTTTGAGCGATGGACAAAAGCTCAAACCGGAAGATGAAATCATAACGTATGTGGCGCGCAACTTGGAACCGTACCGTGGGTTTCCCATTTTTATGCAGGCGGTTGCAACCTTATTGAAAGAGCGACCCGCTTGTCGCGTGCTCATTATTGGCAACGACGGCAGCAGTTATTCTGATCCTCCCCAAGGAAAAACATATAAACAGTTGGTCCTGGAAAAAACGAAATTTGATAAGGATCGGGTTTATTTTTTTGGATGGCTCCCGTACGAACAAATGGTTCAGGTCTTGAGGTATTCCAGCGTTCATGTTTATTGGACGGTCCCCTTTGTGCTTTCCTGGTCTATGTTGGAGGCAATGGCTCTGGGGTGTTTGGTGTTAGGTTCTGATACCTCGCCAGTAAGAGAAATAATTCAGGACGGGCGCAATGGCCTGTTGGCAGACTTTTTCTCGCCGCTAAAAATTGTAGAAAAAATTATTAAAGTTTTGGACCACCCCGACCTAATGGCAGAAGTGCGGAAAAGAGCGCGCGAGACAGTGGAAGAGAACTATGCTTTAAAAGATACGCTGCCATTGCACCTTGCGCTGATCAGAGACTTGGCTGAACGTAGAGTCCCGCCGCCAACCGCGGAGGCAATCCAACGCTACAGTGGAAGACACTAAATAATTGTGGGGTGTTTTAATGGTTAAGGCATTATTGTTAGCGGCGGGCAAGGGCGAGAGGATTCAATCGCTGTCCCATGGACTGCCTAAACCGCTGTTACATATAGGTGGAAAATCCATCCTTTTGCATAACCTTGAACTCCTGGCAAAGTATGGCGTTAAAGATGTTTGGATAAACCTTCACAGTCAAGCAGATAAAATCAAAGCAGAGGTAGAAACGCAAGGCAGCTCTTCGCTTTTTACGCATTTTTCTTATGAAAAAAAGCTTTTAGGAACTGCGGGCGCTCTAAAGAAACTGCAAAGATATTTTAAAGAGAGAGTTTTTTTTGTTTTGTACGGAGATAACCTTACCAATATTGATCTGCAAAACTTCTTAAACAAACATCGCAAAAGCCGCTCTTTGGCTACGATAGCGCTCTACGATCCCCAAACCTGTTTGTCAAGTAAGGTCCAGGGGGGGAAAGTTCGGATGAACGCGCAGAATAAGATTGTTGATTTCATTGAAGGCGATAAAGTCCAACGCTCTGTTCCTGGAACCCGCGCCTACGTCAACGCCGGAATCTACGCCCTTGAACCGGAAATATTAGCCGCTATCCCCAAAGGTTTCTCTGACTTCGGCAAAGATATATTCCCTAAACTCTTACAAAAGTCCGCCTCATTATCGGGCTATATCGTGGAAGGCTATTGCTTGGCAGTGGATACTCCTGCTGCCTATGCCCGCACGCTCAGGGTTTACCCCAAAACAATATCTTCTATTGACAATAGATAAATATTTATATATTCTTATGTTATAGAAATATGAATAAGAATAATCTTCTCGAAATAATTGCAGATCAAAGAAAATTAAGCCTTCCGCAAACGGCTGTACAAAGGACGGCGTATGCCGCGATTGGGGCGCTGCGGCCCTCTAAACAGATACTCATAATCTCCGGGCTGCGCAGGTCGGGTAAATCGACGTTGTTGCAGTTAATTCGGGCCGCTTCCCCTGAGTCTGATTTCTACATCAATTTTGACGATGAAAGGCTGCTCCATTTTTCAGTGGAAGACTTTCAAATGCTGTGGGAAGCGTTCATCGAACTTTATGGCGAGCAAAAAAGTTTTTATTTTGACGAAATTCAAAATATTAGAGGTTGGGAAAGGTTTGCGCGGCGCCTGCATGATATGGGTAAGGAAGTTTTTATCACCGGTTCCAACGCTTCCATGCTCAGTAAAGAATTGGGAACGCACCTTACGGGCAGGCACATTCAACTTGAGCTCTACCCGTTTTCTTTTCGAGAGTATTTGGAGTTTAAAAACGTTAAAATTTCCAATGCAAATGCTTATTCAACTGTAGAAAAAGCCGTGGCCCAGAGGTTATTTAGATCCTATTGTATAGAAGGCGGTCTCCCTGAATTTCTTAAAAATTCCCGTGCCGAATATCTGCAGAGCCTTTATGAAAGTATCCTTTACCGGGATATTATCGTCAGGCATAAATTAACCCACGAACGTCCGATCAAGGAGTTGGTCCACTTCTTAGCGAGCAATATCGGCAAAGAGGTCAGTTATAATAATATGAAATCGCTCATCGGCGTTAGCAGCGCCTCCACAGTATCTGAATACTGTTCCTATTTGGAAGATAGTTTTTTAAGTTTTTTTATCAATAGTTTTGATTTTTCGTTAAAAAAACAAATTCGATACAATAAAAAACAATATTTTATTGATCCTGCCTTGGCGCAAGCAGTGGGCTTTAGGATGAGCGCTGATCAGGGGCGAATTCTAGAAAATATGGTTTTTCTTGAACTCAAACGCAGAGGAAAAGAGGTCTATTTCCATGCCGGAAAAAAGGAATGTGATTTCATTATACGTCAGTCAGGAACCGTGGTGCAGGCTGTTCAAGTGGCATCTTCATTAGACTCTTCGGTAACCCGGCAAAGAGAGTTTGACGGGTTGTTAGCAGCCATGGCGGAATATGGACTAAAGACAGGATTGATATTAACAGAAGACCAAGAGGGCCAACAGCGCGTTCAGTTAGACGGGAGAAAATACGCTATAAGCATAAAGCCAATTTGGAAATGGCTGTTATTTGATGAAAATTAAACAAAAAGTTGTTCTGATCGGGTGCGGTTTAATGGGTAGGAAGAGGGCGCTTGCCATTGCCCGACATGCGCGCTCAGAGCTTATGTTGTCGTGCGATGTTAATGGTCATTCTGCCCGAAAGATGGCCGCTTTATTTGGGGGGGGGTGGACTACGAATTGGAAGAAAGCGGTATGTTCCCAGAACTCAAATATCGTGGTGATCTCTACGCCTAACGCGATGCTCTACCCTATTGCCCGTAAAGCTTTAATGAACGGCAAAGCGGTTTTTCTTGAGAAGCCTATGGCTGCGCGGTTAAGGCATGCCTTAGAGCTTAAATCTTTGGCAAAAAAGTTTCAATTACCGCTTCGAGTGGGCTATAATCATAGATACCACCCGGCTCTGCAAAGAGCCCGCTATTTAGTGCGTCAGGGATCAATTGGACGGATATTAAATTTGCGCGCCCTCTATGGCCACGGAGGCAGGCCCGGCTACAATAAAGAATGGCGCTGCGATGTGAGAGTGTCCGGCGGTGGAGAAATGTTGGATCAAGGGGTTCATTTGTTGGATTTGGCGCAATGGTTTTGCGGCCGACCGCATGCGGTTTATGGTCAAACGCAAAGAGCGGTTTGGCAGGCT
Source organism: Elusimicrobiota bacterium (assembly GCA_023249835.1). Taxonomy (GTDB): domain Bacteria; phylum Elusimicrobiota; class Elusimicrobia; order 2-02-FULL-39-32; family 2-02-FULL-39-32; genus JAHFBY01. The sequence goes on from JAHFBY010000033.1 coordinate 5,543, forward strand.
AAAGGTATTGAAGACAACGCCTTTGCCCTGCTAAAATACCCCAATCAGGTGAACGCGCTCATCCATTGCAGTTGGACCCAGTGGAAGAACTTGTTTCATTTTGAAATTTTTGGAGACCAGGGGTCAATTTTAATACAAGGTTTAGGGGGATCTTATGGCCCCGAAAAGTTAATTTTAACGGGCCGGGCGCAGCGCGGCGGAGTTCCTGTTCAAAGGGAGTTTAAGTTTCTCGGCGCGGATGTTTCCTGGGATAAGGAATGGAACGACTTCGTCAATAAATTAGGAGACAAACAGCGGAACATGGAGCAACTGGAAGACGCGGCGCACGTTTTTAAAACAGTGGAGGCAATATACCGTTCTAACCGAACAGGAAGATCGGTGAAAATAAAATGAAAAAAGCTTTGATTACCGGCATCACCGGGCAAGACGGCTCTTATTTAACAGAACTTTTGTTGGCAAAAGGATATGAAGTCCACGGCATTGTCCGGCGCGTAGCCTTTGAAGATCCTGAACACCGATTGTGGCGAATTAAACATTTGTTGGATAAAGTGCATTTGCACGCCGCTTCCTTGGAAAGTTATCCCAGCATTTTTAAAGTGGTGAACCAATTGAAGCCGGAGGAGTGCTACCATTTGGCGGCGCAGAGTTTTGTCAGTTATTCTTTTGAAGATGAGTTTTCCACCTTGAACACCAACATCAACGGCACGCACTATGTTTTGGCAGCCATCCGTGAAGCCGCGCCGGCGTGCCGATTTTATTTCGCGGCTTCCAGTGAAATGTTCGGCAAAGTTTGCGAAGTGCCGCAAACTGAAAACACCCGCTTTCACCCGCGCTCGGCTTACGGCATCTCTAAAGTCGCGGGCTATCACCTCACTCAAAATTACCGCGAAGCCTATAAGCTGCACGCTTCCTGCGGCATGCTCTATAACCACGAATCTCCGCGCCGGGGCTTTGAGTTTGTGACGCGCAAAATATCTTACCACGTGGCCAAGATTAAACTGGGATTGATCAAAGATCTTACTCTGGGCAACATTGAAGCCAAGCGCGATTGGGGCCATGCCCGCGAGTACGTCGAGGCCATGTGGCTTATGTTGCAACAAGAGGAACCAGACGATTATGTGATCTCTACCGGAGAAACTCATTCTGTGCGGGAATTCTTGGAGCTGGCGTTTGATCGCGTAGGGTTAGATTATAAAGACCACGTAGTAACCAATTCCGAACTTTTTCGTCCGACAGAAGTAGACCTGTTGCTCGGAAACGCTGCCAAGGCCAAAGAAAAGTTGAGGTGGCAGCACAAAACCTCTTTTGCGAGCCTAGTTCATGAGATGGTAGACAACGATTTGAACCAATTATCATAAACTCATTAATGTAGGGGCACCTTGCAATGTTCCCCTACGGGAAACTTTCATGTATAAACTTAGCCATGCTTGGGAACGCAAGATTGATCTCATTTACCTCTTAACCTTAAAAGAGGTGGCGCTCAAATATAAGCGCACTTTTTTAGGGATCTTTTGGTCGCTGTTAAATCCGCTTTTGATGACTCTGGTCTATTTCATTGCGTTTAAGGTTTTTATGCGCTTTAAGGTGGATAACTACACTTTCTTTTTGCTTTCCGCCCTTTTTCCTTGGACTTGGTTTTCTTCTTCCCTGATCATTTCTGCGCGTTCGCTCGTGGACAATGTTTCCTTGATTAAAAAAGTGGTGTTCCCACGTTCTTATTTGGTGGCGGCCGTAATCAACGCCCAGTTGGTGAACCTGATCTTTTCCATTCCGATTTTACTCTTCCTCGCTTTTTTCTATACCGGCGGCCCGGCTTGGTGTTGGGTGATCGGCATTCCGCTTTTAATTGCTATTCAGTTTCTGTTCACTTTGGGAATCACTTTGATCGTTTCTATCAGCAACACTTATTTTCGCGATATTGAATACCTGGTGGGCGTTTTTATGAACCTTATTTTTTGGATGACGCCGATCATCTATCCGATGAGTTCGGTTCCCGAAAAGTACCGGCCGTTATTTTTTCTGAACCCTTTAACGAGTTTAATGAGCGCTTGGCGGGAACTTTTTTTGCACAATACCTTGCAGTGGAAAGAGTCGGGTATCGCGCTAGGTATGGCGCTTTTGACTTGGGGAATCGGAGTCGCGGTATTCCGCAAACTTGAACGCCGGCTCGATGAGGTCCTCTAGGATGAGCGAGGCGGTCATTGTTCAAAACCTAATTAAAAAGTATCCTTCCTTGAAAAAACCGCCCGGCTTTAAACAATGGATCGTGAGTTTGCCCAAGATGTTATCGCAAAAGTCCGAACAACCTTACTTTACGGCGTTAAACAACGTTAGCTTTACCGTAAAAAAAGGAGAATGTTTAGGCATTATTGGGAAAAACGGCGCGGGTAAAAGTACCATGCTTTCGCTCCTTTTGGGTACGAGTTTTCCCAGCGCCGGCAGCGTTGCGGTAAACGGTAAACGCACGCCTTTGCTCGAGCTGGGAGCTGGTTTTCATCCGGAACTGACCGGCAAGGAGAATATTATTTTAAACGGCGTGCTCTTAGGTTTAACCCGGGGAGAGGTGGAAGCGCGTTTGGACAGCATCGTTGCATTTTCGGAAATTGAACGATTTATTGAAATGCCGGTCCGCACATATTCTAGCGGCATGTATCTCCGGCTTGCCTTTTCCGTAGCGATTCACACTGACCCCGAAGTCCTCTTGATCGATGAAATATTGGCCGTGGGGGATGAATCGTATCAGAAAAAGTCCGAACAAGCCCTGGTTTCTTTAATTAAGCGAGGCGTTACCACTGTTTTTGTTTCTCATAACATGGAGGCTGTGAAAAAGATTTGTAACCGCGTGATTACGCTTAAAAACGGGCAAATTGAATTTGAAGGAGAGCCGGACGTTGCCATTCAAAACTACATGCATGTGCTCGGCTCCTAATGAAGTGGATTTTAACCGCTTGGATTTTGACCGTATACGCTTTTTTTTGTTGGAACGCGTTTCCCAATGCTTATCAAAGATACCGGCCGCTTTTAGAATCTAAAATATTTTCCCATTTTACACAAAAGCGCGAGTCACTTTCGAATGCGGCTACGCAGAGCTCTCTCATTGCCCGTGAGGGTAACCCAGCGCCTTTAAACCAATTCCTAAAGGACGAGCCCCCTGCGAGGACCACTGCGTGGAGTGCTTCGCCCCTCCTCTTAAAAGATTCTTTTGTAGGAAGGGACAGTCCCTTTGGGACGCCTCCAGTAAAGCCGCTGGATTCCCCTTCCGGGAATGACGTTCTTAGTAATGACACAGTTCCTAAATCTGTTACCGGCGCTTTAAATAACCATCTCTTGGCCCTTATCTTCTGGGTTTTTATTGTTGGAGCGGCCTATTTTTTGGGCGCAATGACTTTACAGCGGTTAACGTTTTCAGAGGTACATAACCGTATTATTCTAGAAACCTCCTGTGGTTTGGGGCTTATGAGCCTTTTAGTTTTGGCATTAGGTCTGGCGGGAAAAATCAATCGCATGTTTTTGGGAAGCTTACTGATAATTATTTGGGGCGTTTCGCTTCCTCGTTTAAAGGCAACGATTGGGGCAATTGGAGACTGCCTTGTCCGTTGGAAAGAAAAAAGCGTTACTTTGCCTGGGAAGGCTGTTGCGCTTTTGCTGTTTATATTGTTTTACCTTTCTTTTGTGCCGGATCAGTTTTACGATTCATTAGCCTATCACTTAGCCTTGCCGCAGTCTTATGTAAATTATGGCCGCATATTTCCTATTTATTGCACTTTTAATTCTGCTTTGCCGCAAAATGCGGAAATGCTCTTTACCTTGGCTTTGAGTTTAGGCGCCAGTGACGCGCTGCCCAAGTTGTTGCAGTTCACGCTATCTTGTTTGTTATGTTTGACAATCATCCACTATTGCCGGCAATGGTTAAAAGATGTTGAGATAAATGTCGCTTGGCCAATGTGGGCAAGTTTGGCCTGGCTCAGTTGCCCAATTGT
>JAHFBY010000034.1 GCA_023249835.1 Elusimicrobiota bacterium
TTCCAGCAATTCAAGCGAAACCCCGGTAGACGCATAAGCAGACGCAATATCGCTTAACTGCCGCAACCGGTCGGGAACGCTCAAACCTTGAGAAGAGGCCCGCAAATATATGAGCCATCTTTGCGAGTATTCCATCTGCGTTTGCGCGACTTTTTCAGTAACGATTTCATACTCTTTTTGCAGGCCGCTTATTTTTAAGTCCGCTTGATCTCTAAAACTTTCATAGAGCGCTGCCAAAAGTATTTTCTGGTCCCCTAAATTCAGCCCTTTAGATTTTCGGGTCCAATATTGGTTCATTTCCCGTTCAAAGTCTTCCTTAACCCGCGCCTTTCTAATTTCGTTGTTCGGATCATAAAGCTTTAGTTCTTGGCTGCGCGTTTCCTCTCTCAATTTAATTTGATCGGCTTCAGTAGCCGCGTTTAATGCGGAGTCCTTATAAAATGCGATCTCTTTTTTTACTTCATCTAAAGTGGATTTTATGGGACGCAGCGCCGCCCTTTGTTCCGGCGAAGGAGCGATGTTTCCGAACCGAAACGCGATGTTTATCCGGTGGCTGCCTTTTTGATTTCCGTAACTGATCCCTTTTAACGGCATGAGGAACCCATAATCGATTTGCAGCTTTTGCATGCGGTAAGAAAGTCCCATGCTCATTTGCGCGGACTGGTCTGACCCTAAAGAAAATCCGCCGCGGGCCCCTACATCCGCGCGGGTCCACTTATTAGACAGCCACCACTGTTCTCCGGCTAAGGTCAAACGCAATCTGTTCCCGCTTTTACCGGATTTAGGAACCATATCCAATTCGCCGATCATGTTAAAGTTTGGAGTTTGGTAAGCTAACCCCGACTTAACCGCTCGCAACAGTTTGTCTTCTCCGTTATTGGCAATGGCCATGTTGGGTTGATTAATATTTTGAATTAGAATCCCTAACGCATATTTTTTCCAAGGGTGCATAAGCAGTCCAAAGTCAAAAGCAAAATTAGCGCGGGAATTGCCGCCGGCAAAAACCGGATCAATTAAGCTCCTATCCACAAAACCGTTGGAATTTGTTTGACCCGCAGGCGCTGTCATTTCCCGGCGCAAATATTTAACGCCCACGCCAATGGACTGCCCTTGCAACAACCGCCGTCCATACCCGAAATGAACGCTTTGTTCTTTAATAATAGGGTCGCTTACAAACTGTTGCCAAGCCAACCCTAGACTGCCGATAGAATAGTGCAGCGGATGGGCGTAGGCAACGTAGGAGTTGTTCATTTGCGAACCGTCGTTAAGGCCGGAGTTGAGCAGTCCGTAAGAAGCGGAGATCTCTTTTTTGCTTAACTGCATAAGACCTGCCGGGTTATAATAGATGGCGTTGGCGTCGTCCGCCAGCGCGGTAAAAGCGCCGCCTAATCCCACGGCCCGAGCGCTTGCGCCCACCTCTTCGATCGCGGCTTCGACGTAATGATCAATTCCAATCAATAACGCTGCGATTAATAAAAAGAAAAAACTTCCCCTCACCCTCATCAGTACGCTACCCCTACAGTCCCGGTAAAAGTTTTGTCTCCGATTTCAAGCTTGTACATGTACACTCCGCCCCGCACTGCGTTTCCGTCTTTATCTTTCCCGTTCCACAAGAGCGCTGTACCGTTAGCCGGAAAACTTTCCGCGCTTTTTAAGCTTGCGACTTCTTGGGAATAAATATCATAAATCGTTCCTTGCACGGGATTGTCCGCGGGGTTTTCATAAACAAAAAAGAGCGTATCGTTAATGTTGTCCCCGTTGGGCGTGATGGTTCGGGGATAAACCAAAGCCAGTTGCGGAGTGGAAGCAGGCGAAACCATCCTTAATTGATAGTTGCCGCTGTATTTTGCCGCAATGGTAATGCTTTGGTTGTCATAATCAAACCGGTTACCCATTTTTAGCCATTTAACTCCATTAAACCAGTAGAGCGAAAACGATGTTTTAATGTCGTTTAAAGCCGGCATGGGCGCAGAGTATACCGGAACGCTGTAACCCGCAAACGGCGGCGCCGCGCTCATTTTGCCGGAACCGTCCAAATAGTAACCAAAAGATATTTGTACCGGTTCTTCTAAAACAAACCCTTTTTTCTCTTCCCCGGTTAAACTGTCCTTAGCGTTCAACCGCACGGACTTATAAATTGTTCCCCCTTCCTTTTCTTTTTCTATTATTACGTCTACCGCTACATTTTTACTTTCCAGCGACTCTGCTAAACCTTTAGAATAGCGGGCATAAGAAATAGAGTCTGCCAACATCACCACGACTTTATCTTCCGGATCAGCGGCGACCAAGCTAGAATCTTTAGACTCTGCTCCGTCCGCGTTTACCGCGCGCACTTTATAAAAATGCAGTTGGCCCGGACTTTCCTCATCAACAAACGACATTTCCGCCAGCGCGTTGACTTCAGTTAACGAAGGCTTTGTTTCCGTGAGTTTGTTCATTCGGTAGAGGAGGTAATGCGAAATTTCTTTATCTTCCACAGTTTGGCGGTCTTCCCGGCGGGTAACCGAACTCCAGTTAAGCACAAAAGCGTTTTTTTCCTTTGCCCTGACCCCGCGCAAATTTAACGGAGGGCTAGGCCGCGCCACTTTATAATGCAAAACATTAAAATTCTTGGATTTAACATTTATAGCGTTGCCAAAGAGATCTTGCGCGCTTAACACAAACCTCCATTCTCCCGGGCCAAGGTCCATGGGATCAACTTTAAAAGAGTAGTCCCCTTTATTTTCCCCGGGAACAAGTTCCTTATTTAAAGGCAAGTCTTTAGCTTTATCGGACACGTTTTCTAAAATTAAATTAAAGTTGGGGTTAAGGTCATATTGGTCACTGACATTAAATGCAAACTGAACAAGTCCGTCGCGCTGGTTAACAAAGTTCTGTTCTTTAGGGCTCGCGCCCACTTGGACGTCGGGCGGGTTCGCGTCAACGGTTAAATGCGTTGATTGCGCTGTTTCCTGATTCCCTAAGTTATCTTCCGCGTAAAAGTTAATCGTATGCGTTCCGCCGCGCAAATAAAAAAATGTGCTGACTTCCAAAACAAACGGCTGCTCGTTTAATTTTAAGTGGATCCCTTTGACCCCAGGTTTAGGCGTGCCCCCTCCAAACCTAGCCGCAGAAAGCGTTGGGTTATTGTGACGGGCAAGAAGTTCAATTGGAGTCTTTTGGCCAATGACCAGCTCTTTGCCCAACATTAACTTGGGTTCGCCAACAACAAGTTCGGTGACCGGCGGATCGTCTTCTACCCAAACGGTCAACTCTTTTTCTAGTTCCGCGCCGCCTAGAGAATTTACGCTTCCGTAGAATACCTGATGGAACCCAGAACTTAAAGTAAACGTTGAGGATTTCGCGCCTTCGGATCCATTTTCCAATGTTAAGGTAACAGCTTGGCTGTCCACCTGCACGTTGATCTGGCTAATGGATCGGTTTAAAGAGTCTAGGCCCGGCGAATAGGCGGTAAAAAATAGCGCTGTTTTACTGCTGATAAAAAGTTTACCTTCCGATTCATACTGATTTCCCAAGAAGTGCGCGGTTGTTTTCGGCAGAGAGTCGTTGACAATAAAGTTAAATTCTTGTTCAACGCTCTTATTGCCAACCTGGTCTAAAGCATAATAGCGCAACATGCTGCGGCCTTTAGGCAAAGGACTTAAAACCACGGAACTGCCAACAACAATTTGCCACAACTCTTTGTTCATTAAAACGTGGAGCTCTTCCACTCCGCTGGATACGGTGTCTGCTAAGGGGTCATAAGCGTTAATCACAATTGACGCTGAACTGCTGAGAAAAAATGTGTTGTTAGCGCCTGGGACATAAGCGCCGCGAACTAAACATTCCACCTCCGGAGCAACCAGGTCCAACGGCGGCAGAGTGATCGCGGTCAAGGGTTCAGAGGGCGCAGAAATGTTGCCGGAATTGTCATAAGACACAACGAAGTAACTGTAAGTGGTACGAGGCAAAAGGTTTGTATCCAAATAGTTCGCCACTGTTAAAGACGCGATCCAAACCGAGTCCCGGTACAATCCATACCCTGCCAAGGCGCGGTTATCTTGAGACGGGCTCCAGCTAAGTAAAACTTGGTGTGAAGAAACATTCACCAAACTGAGAGAAGGCGTTGTGGGCGGAGTAGTGTCCGGCGAAAGCAAAGTCCAAAAACTCTTGTCTTCGGAGGTTGCCTGATTGCCGTAAGCATCGGTTGACCGCACGCGATAGTGAACGGTAGACTGTTCTAAAAGTCCATTAAGCCAAACTTCGTGATCTGCCCGTAAAGAGCTATTGATCGCGGAAACCAAACCGTAAGCGGTTGAAGAGCCGTACTCTACTTGGGAATCGCTTGGTTCATCAGTATGCCACAAGATCATTGCCGAACTCACCCCTATTTGAACAACGTCAATATCGGACAATTCAGGCGGTTGGCCATCTACCTTAAACTCTTTTCTTTGCGCGTTTTCAACGTTGCCTGCCTGGTCCAAAGCAAAAAACTCTAAAATTTGATTTCCATCCTTTAACGAAAACATTCCGGAATAATTTATCCATGCGGACTCGTTGACGCGATATTTTATTTCCTTTACTCCTCCGGACACGCCATCCATTACCGGATCTTCCGCTTCAAGTTCGAACAGAGCCGAACCTTTTACGTGCAACGCGCCGTGCAAATCAAATGAAGAGCCATGAACGTGGAACTCTGTTCGCGGCGGTGCCAAATCTAACGGAGGTAAAGTTACTACGGACAACAGGTTGGACCGGTTCGACATGTTGCTGGAATTGTCATAAGACACAACGAAGTAACTGTAAGTGGTACGAGGCAAAAGGTTTGTATCCAAATAGTTCGCCACTGTTAAAGACGCGATCCAAACCGAGTCCCGGTAGAGTCCATACCCTGCCAAGGCGCGGTTATCTTGGGACGGGCTCCAACTAAGTAAAACTTGGTGTGAAGAAACATTCACCAAACTGAGAGAAGGCGTTGTGGGCGGAGTAGTGTCCGGCGAAAGCAAAGTCCAAAAACTGTTGTCTTCGGAGGTTGCCTGATTGCCGTAAGCGTCGCTTGACCGCACTCGGTAGTAAACAGTAGACTGCTCTAAAAGTCCTTGAAGCCAAACTTCATGATCTACCTGTAAAGAGCGATTGATCGCGGAAACCAAACCGTAGACGGTTGAATAGCCGTACTCTACTTGGGAATCGCTTGGTTCATCAGTATGCCACAATATGAGCGCTGAACTTATTTCCACTCTTTGCGCAGAAACATGACTCAAAACCGGCGGGTCGTTGTCCACTATAAAGCTAATGGCAGCGGTTTGACTATTGCCCAGCAAATCTATTGCGCGCGCCTGGATTTGGTGTAAACCTTTTGCCAAGGATACGGTGTTAAGTTCAAAACTCCATACCGGAGAACTTCCTAAGAGCCTATAACCGCCGGCGTCTACTTGCACCTCGACTGAATCTATTGCCAAATCGTCTTGAGCTAATCCCCGCACTGTTATTGTTCCGCTAACCACGCTACTTCCCGCAGGTTCAGTGATAGTAATTTCCGGAGCGCCAGAATCCACGTAAAATGACGCGGACCGGGCCAGTTCGGTATGCCCTAAAACGTCTACGCTAAAAAATGCTACGGTTCTAAAACCAGGTTTAAGGGTAAACGGAGTTAAGTATTGAGTAAACGCGCCGGAATCAATCGCATAATAGATTTGCGCCACTCCTAGTCCGGACTGGTCGCCCGAAACTAAACGGTCGTCTGTTGCGCTGATTTGGATTAAAGTTTCTGCGGTTATATCGCGCCGTTGTTCACGAACGTGCACCGCTCCGCTTAAACTGATCGCGCTTTGGGGAGGAAGGACGTCTTTGGTAACGTTAAAAGGAGCGGTTTGGGTAGACACAGAGTTTCCCATAAAATCGGTCGCGGTCAGTTTAAGCGTGCAGGAACCTTGATTTAAAAGCATGGCGTCTATTAACCATTCGGACTGGGTTAACCGTATTTGGTCCGGCAATAAAGGAGCCATTGACCCTTCGGTTAAGGGATAGAGCAACGTATTTTGCGCGTTGGCGTCCCAGCAGGAAATCGCAATAGAAGAAGAAGGGTCAAGATCGTAACGATCGGTAACGTTTAACTGAATCAAAATCTTGTCGATTCCGGCCACAACATTTTTGTCCGCTAAAGATTCAAAGAGTTCCCATTGCGGGGGTTGATCATCTAAGATAAGTTCTCTTCTTTGCGGGACTTCAATGTTTCCCGCCTGGTCTACGGCATAAAACTCTAAAATTTGAACGCCTTCTGTTAATCTAAAACTTTCTTTATAGTCCAGCCACCCCCACCCCGCGCCATTGATAAGGTAGCGAACCGTTTTAACGCCGCTGGCAACTTCGTTCAGGACCGGATCTTGCGCAAAAAGTTCAATTTTGGAAGAAGAATTAATAAAGCGCTTACCTTGTTTTTCCACATAAGCGCCGGCAACTTTTAGTTCGCTTTGCGGCGCTGCGCCGTCCACTGTCAGTTTTATACTTTGAGTAGAGGACTGGTTGCCCAAAGCGTCCGCGGCCGTATACGTCAGTTCTTGAACGCCCGGCGCAAAGGTAAGCGCGCAGGGTTGGCTGCCAACATGAACTTGCCAAACGCCGTTATTAATCCGGTACTCAGTTTGTCCCATACCCACAGCAACCCCATCCGTCCAAGGGTCCGCGCTTAAAATTTGGACTACCGTAACGCTCGTAATGAACAGCCCCTCTATCCCTTGAATTTTGGTAACTGGAGCGCTCGTGTCCACAAAGATGATTAAACTTTGTTCCGGTTCCGCATTGCCTGCCAAATCGTGAGACCTGTAAGTTATTGCATGTCGGCCTTGCGGCAAAGTAAACGAGGCAGAGTATACCGCAAAATTTGCGCTATCAATTGCAACTTCGGTAAAGTCTACTCCTATGGCAAAACCATTTTCTTCGGGGTCAATCGCGGTCAAAACGATTTGGTGTTCGCCGCGCACATAGAGTTCGTTTTGGCGGGTAAGAGAACTGCCGATAACGTGCAAAACAGTTTGGGGAACGCGCTGGTCAACGTAAGTTATAGGAGCGACCGACTCTGTGGTTTTTGATTCTGTGGGCGTGCTGATGGTTAAACGCAATATTTTATCTATGCTCCAATTGCCCGCCCAATCCACGCCTTTAACTTTAATATGGTGAACGCCGCCGGCGAAATTAACCACATAGTCGGCAACCGCGCTTGAGGTAATTATAACGGGTTCGTTGTCCACGGAATATTCCATATTTTTAGCGCCTGTTGCCACGCCGTTATGGAGGAGGTCTTTTAACTCCATCATCACTACCGCGCCTGTGCTGATGAGCAGTCCAGATTCAAGGGCGCTTGCGGTTCCGATAATATTAAAGGAAAGTTCCGGCGCAGTGCCGTCAACCGCGACATCTTGGGAAAGCGCGGACTCGTTGCCGGCAAAGTCCTGGCTTTGAGCCTCTAAATGGTGCCATCCTTCAGGCAGCATAAAACTTTCCTGGTTTAGCCACGGCCCGTTATTTAAAGAATATTTTACGAACGCAACGCCCGCAGCAACGCCGTTAACTTCGGGGTCCAGAGCCGTCACAGTAAAGGTAGAGTTAAGTCCATGCCCTTGGACGACCAACTCTATTACCGGAGCCGCGGTATCTATAAAAAATTCGTTTCCCCTTACGATTTCTGAGGAACCAATGCCATAAACATCGGTAAAAGCGAGGCGGTTAAAAGCAGGTCCGGATTGCGCAGGAATTAGCGCGGGAACTGAGGACTGCCAATAACTTTTGTCTGCAAACGGATTAACTAAATGCTCAGAAAACTCACTTATACCGGGCAAACTCACTTTAATTTCAGGCGTTGACCCTGCTTTTTTTGTTGATAAGAGAGTTAATTTTTTCTCATTGCTCGGCAAATACTGTGGAAAATATCCTATAGCCAAATATTTGCCAAAAGCGATGTCCCGACTCTCTGTGCCCTCATAAGTTCTTCCATAATAAATAAAATAAGCTGTCCCTTGCGCGGCAGTGGAAGGCAAAACAAAATCTCCCCACCAATAAGAAACCGTTGCCGAAACAGAACTTATGTTCATGGGGATGTTCAATATAGAACTATCCGGAAGCGCTAACTTTAATTTAAATTCAGCAACGTCAGGGTCAGAGAGTTCAACGCGCACCGTACCGCTGGAACCAGGCGCGGCAACGTTTAACCCGCTCATTGAGAACACTTGCGGAGTTGTTCCGGTAATTTCTATCCGCGCTTGCGGTTCTTGGGCAGTGTCCAAAAGGATAGAGCTTCTTACAATGGACTCATTGTCCGCCTCATCTACGAACTTTACATAGACGGTTTTAGTTCCCGTGCTGGAATCTAACTGCCAAACTTTGCTTGACTGGTAAGGTTCCAGGGCTGTGAACGAGTTGCCGTTATTGCTAAACGCCATGCGCAACGATCGGTCAGTGTGTTCGTTTAGCGAATCGGTATCCAACACCTGCAAACCAAGCTCAACTATTGGACTATTAGTAACGCTGGCCCCTTGATTAATTAGCAGCGTTCCTTGCGCTGAAACTGGATCATCGAACAACGTGCGAACGAAAAAAATATTTGAGATTAACGAACTATTTTCAAACTCATCTATCGCTTTAAGGGCAAAATAGTAAGTGGTAGCGGCTTTTAGACCCTGCAGAGTAAAGCTTTCCAAGTTCCCTGCACTTTGCGGCAAAGGTAAATTCTCGGCTTTTTGGGCTTTATCAAAATCAACAATAAGGTTTTCAGAATAGCGCAAATCATAACCACTAGCTTTGCCAATTTTTTCGTCATCTCCGGTCGCGGTCCAAGTTAAATTCACTGCGTGAGAGTAAATAGAATTAACCGCCAAGTCCGTGACGGCGTTAGGCGCGATCACGTCCGGGTCCAAAGTAAAGCTGCCTTGAGACTCGATTGTGTTAGGCCACGCCGGGTTAGATGCGATCACTTTCCAAATGTAACTTGTTTTCTGATATACAGTATGCGGGAACGTGAGGGTTTTTACTGAATCAACATCTATAGTTTCTACGCCCATATTTTTATCAAAAAATGGCGTGCTAATACCGGAAGCAGCGCTCGTAATGATCACGCGGTAAGAGTTTTGGTCAGTGCCCGTAGCGATCGAATAACTGCGCTTCCAACTCAAAGTGATTTGACGCGCTATAAGTGAAGGTTCAGTCAAAGGCCATATCGTTGGCGGACTCCGTAAATCGGAGAAATCGGCATACACGCTCCAACCCGAGGCCAAACTATTTTGTCCGGAAATAGTATTGCACGCGCTATAACCGCGATCGGTAAAACTAAGTGAAACATTGTTTTGATCTTTAGCGGTGACAGCATGACGGCAGGTATCTGCAAGCATAAAACCGTTCGTGCGCGTAGGCAAAATTGAACCGTTACTGTCCGCGTCTTGCGCAGAATAATCGTAATAAAACCTGCCGCCAGAATCAGGAACGTTGGCGATAGTTTTACTCACGTTCCTTGATGAAAAAGTCTGAAACGGCAAATACCCTTTTAATG
>JAHFBY010000362.1 GCA_023249835.1 Elusimicrobiota bacterium
CTTTTGCTCCACAAGTAACCTTTTCCAGGGACCGTAATGATTTGTCCAACCTGCAAGGGGGCCAACTTCTTTCTAATTTGAGCGATATGCACGTCAATCGCGCGGCTGGCTTCGTCAAAGTCTTTTCCTAAAACCAACCTGGAAATTTCAGACCGGCTAACGGCTTCCGGAACTTTTTGGACTAAAAGGTAAAGGATATCAAACTCGCGAACAGTGAGAAGCTCGCGAACGGTACCGGCAACGATGAAGTGGTAACTCTTGGGATCCAGTCGAACCTCGCCGGACTGAACCACGCGCCTGGTTTCAAGTAGCCCTTGTCCAGACCGGCGCAGGAGCGTTCTGATTCGAGCCACGAGTTCAGCGGGATCAAACGGTTTAGTTAAAAAATCTTCCGCCATTTCCAATCCTTTCACCCTTTCCGCCACATGAGTGCGCGCTGAACAAATAAGCACGGGAACTTCTTTCATTTTTGCCAAGGCTTTAATCCTGCTGCAAACTTCTAAACCATCCATATCCGGCAACGTTAAGTCAAGCACCACTAAATCCAAAAAACAATTTTCACAAAACTCAATTGCCTTCTCACCGCTCCCAGCGGTCATCACATTAAAACCTTTTTGCGCCAAAATAACGGTTAGGAGCTCGCGCACTTCCGTATTATCTTCTACGATAAGTATGCTGGGCAAATCCATAGGGAAAGGCCTTTACGCCACCTGTTTTTTCCTAACCGACCAAACAAACCCATCATACCAGTAGTGGAGGAATTCCACTATCAAAAGCAGCGCTGTAACCGCGCGCGCGGAACCTGAAAAAATATAAGCAAACCCGCCGTAGGCAAACGTTGTTCCCAAGATAACGCTGAGGGCAAATATTTTTCCGCCCTTCATTTGATCCACGCCCAACCTGGACTGCACGTTCTTGTTTTCGCTCCACCAAACCAGCGCATAATACTGCAACGCGTGGTAAGACTCCATAATAAAAAACGCTTGTCCATAGCTGTTGAAACCCCAGGTATAGACCGAACATACCGCCAAAGAAACGTGCAGCGCTACTTTCTGCCAAGTCACCACATATCCCAGCTTTTGATATTGCCAATAACGGTAAAGATAATAACATAGAAACAACACCGCGCCGCCAATCACAAACGGGGTGATGTTTTGGTGTTGATGTTCCAACGCCCATCCGGGAATTGAAGCCAATTTGTGCCATTCAATGTCTTCAAAATGGCGAAAAGACTTTATATAGCGATATAACCCTTCTCCGGCCAAAATAGGCCCGGCATAAGTCACCAGAGCAAGACAATAGTCCAGCCGCCGCCCAACTTGCAAGTCGTTGCCCGCGCGCAGATCATAAATCCGCCCCAATCCAAAAGTTTGCAAGCTCGAATGATATACGTCAAACCAAGGAATACACGCTAAGGCTAAGGCCAAGACAGCGTCTGAACAATAGAGTCCGGCAAAACCAACCAGCGGAACCAAAGTAAAACGAGCGGGGAACTGTTTAAAAATATTTAAATTTAAGTGGCTCCTAAAAAACACTAAACTTAAATGCGACATGGTAAAAATATAAGCGAAGACGTACATCCAATGGTCTAGGTCTCCATAACTGTTGCCTCTAAACATAACCTCAACATCTTCAAGGCCCGAGTAAAATAAAAGCATGGCAACGCCCATAAAAATTAGGGGCGCCCCAATAATTAAAACATGGTCATATAAAGGGGAAACAATATACCCTGACGCGGTTTTCATCTTGATGAATTTTCTGCCGCCACCACGTTTTTTTCCAAATTGATTTCAATCAACGCCGTTAAGTAAAAAACGCTGGCCGCTAAAATTGTTTCAATGAGCTCTTCAAAAGAGTCTCTTCCGCACTCCCAAGGAACGAGTATAAAGGCATAGTTGGCAACGTAACAAGCGCCAATTAAAATCGCCGGAATCCACAGATATATAGCGCGGGTATTTATTTTTAACTTCCTTTTAAGCACCATTGGGCCCGCCAAGGTAACGGCAATTATAAGTCCGATCTCAGCGAGGTCGGAGAGATCTAAATGTTTCGCAAAATGGACCGGCCTAAGCAAAGCCGTGTGCAAAGAAAACTGCTCTGAATCGTAATAATAGTTTGTCTCTGATTTGTTAAGCAGAATTTGGCCGTAATCCCCTTCCTCTAAAAACAGTAAAAACACAAAAGCAGCGGGACAGTAATACCATTTATTCTTAAATATGCGGGCGATGTTGACAAAAACAACCACTGCCGCTAAATAAAATACCAGGCTCGCCAGCTCGGCCACAGAATACTCTCCGGCTTCTTCGCTAAAAAACCAACAACAGTCTCCTAACGCTTTATTAAAGACCAGTATTAAAATCCAACCGACAACAAAAATTAAAAAGTTCCTTTTTTCTTCTTTACGCAGCTCATCCATAGTTGCAGTAAATTGCGCCATTTTTTTTAAGCCCCCTTATCCTCACTATAGAGACAGACCCCTTCAAAAGTTAATTTGAAGGGGTCTGTTAAGAACGCTTTAACAACGAACTATTTTAATTCAGTCCGCTGGGCCAACTCGTTTTAACTTCGTTATACTTTTCTAATACCAAAGAAACTTCGCTGGGTTTAACCATAAGCGTATGGTCGTAGTACACTTGCGCATTTCCAGAACCGTTGAACTTGAACTTTTTGCCAACGATCACCACGCCGTGGATACGCGCGCTCCCTAAAAGTTCCACTTCATTGGTCGCGTAAACCAGCCCTTTAATGGTAATTGGATTGGAAGCGCCGAAAGCATAAGTTGACGCCACTGAATTTAACCCGGTGTCGGCTGGGAACTCTCCGCTGGCAGAAGTGTCCGGTAGGCGTAAATATTCTGCCCAGGCTTTGGGGGGCACTTTTGCGGTGTACTGCCCTTGAGAAGTGTCCCTCTTTCCTGACTTAACCATCAACTTTTTATTG
>JAHFBY010000035.1 GCA_023249835.1 Elusimicrobiota bacterium
TTTATGGTATTTGCGCTCATTTAACTCTTTACCTACATAACGTCCTATGGCAGATAAAGCATAACTACCTTCCAAGGTAGGCACAATTGGGGCAATTGTGTCCATTTGGAAAGCTGATCCTAATTCGCGCGCAAGGGTGATCCTTTCTGTGGTAAAGAGTTTTTCTAGCGGCGTTTTATCTCGATTAAAAATATCCAAGTACTCGGTGCCCGTCCCTTCTACTTTGCCTAGGCGAGGAGTGAGCACCATATAAGCGATATTTTTTTTCCTGAAGATATCGCTGATGCCGGCAGTATGAAAACCTCCCGCGATTAAAATTCCCATTGTTTTGTGTTCTTGCCTAACTTTTTGCAGCAGGTTTTGCGATAAGGCGGCGTTCCGTGCAATGGCGGCGTGGTTGAATTGGCCAAAATTTGTTAAGGCTGCGGCCAGCCAGCTCATTTTTTTTATCCCTTTTATTTTATTTTCTCTGGATTGATAGAGCGCCCATTCTTCTGGGCTCAATGAAAATCCAACCAGTTTTTTTATCAGCAAAATATCTTGAGAAAGATCAACGAGGTCGGCTTCCGGTTTGTTTTTAATCAGAGACTGTAAACAGCTATTTTCCAGGGATTGAATTTGATGGAACAATGGATCCGGTTTTATTTTCTCGCTGAGCAAAACGTATTGAATATAACGGTCCAGTTCCCGCCATTTCTTAAGCGGCACCCCATAAACATCACAGACATCTTGCAGGTATTTATAGAAAGACGCATGATTAATACTTCCTACTTGATAAGAAATCGTATTGTTAGTTAAATTCTTGAGTTCGGAAGAAGGCAGTTTTTGGATGAGCTGCTTTGTTAGTTGAGCTTTTTCATTTTCAATGCGTTTAAGGTCCAATTTTTCTTCTATCTGTAAAGCGGTCAGGAATTTCTGGACATCTTCTTCAGATGTTAATTTATGGAAGGCATTTAAATATTTAAGGTAGTTACCCAACTTGAGGGAGCCTTGATGATACTGCATCATTTTTTCATCCAATTCTTTTAGTTGGGGATTAAAGACCTTTTGCTTTTGGCTTTTGACCGTAGGTTCAATGTCTTGGGCCAGCCACTCCTTTAACTTTTTTTCTAAGCGCACAGCGTCTTTAAATGCTCGCACGTGATCAAAATAAAGTTTTGGAGTTTCAATGCCATAAAATTGGGGCAAGCGCTGAGAAGTAAACCCTACGTATTCAGGACCAGTTATGAGGGAACTCTTGAGTAAATAATCTGCGATCTCTCGGTTAATTTCTTTATCCGGCATCGCGCGATAAGGGAGAAAATTAAAATTGCCGTGCGCGCCCTCAACGCCAATGACAAGCTCTTGGTCAGAGACCAAAGACTCCAGAAGTGTGGCAATATTTCTTTGCGCATCGTAATTATCATGAACATCTTGGATTTGAATAATAATCAGGTCTGAAGGTTGCCAATGAGGGGGTAGATATATCTCTTTGAGTTGCACTGAGCGGACAGGTATCTTTTTAAACCATGCCGGTAAGGTTTTCCCAAAATCAGTCAGAATAGATTTTTCTTTCTGATTTAAGCTGTTTGCGGCGTTGGGTATTAATGGGGCATAGTTTGGAATTGAATTGGAAAGGAAATGGGGACTAATAGAGGGAAGCTGCGCCAATAGGAGCGGAGGAGACAAAGTCTCACTCTCGTCCTTTAGGATAGTTTCATTTTCTTGCAAGGGAATTTCATGAAACGTTTCTTCTACCTTCTTCTCTTTTATTTTGTTAGCTAACTTTTGGGCGGCTAATTTTCTTTCTTGCCAAAGGACTGAGGCAGGCTCAATGGAGCCGTATAGGACATTAGCGTAAAAAAAGACAAGCGCCATTCCTAAAGAGATATGGCCAACCCAATTGAGCTTCGCTAATATTTTACGCATATAAAAAGGAGGTATCCTGCCTTCTAATATGTAAAATAGTGAAAAGTTAAGCGGCGGAGTTAAACCTGTCCGAGGTGTATACTAGTGTAGTGATTCACACATCTCTTTATTTATAAAAACGCATCTTTGGGGTCTTTCTTCCTCACTTCTCCTCGACGTGCCGCAGAGGGCACGCCTTCGTCGTCGTTCGTCGAAATACCCGCAAATCTGCATTTTTATAAATAAAGATCTGTATGAATCACTACACTAGGTTTTTAACAGTAAAACATTGATTTGTCAATTAGAATTATATCACAACCCTAAAAAATTTATGGTATAATAAATATCGCTGTAAGCAATATTTTTACTACGCAGGGCTTTCAGAAATATTCCTAACTTTTAAAATCATTGAATAATTTAAATAAAAAATTGCGTTTAGGTATAGCAGTATTAGTGTTTCTTAATAGTACTCTACCTCCAGCGGTCCAAGCTGTGCGCCCCCAACAGGCACTTTTAGGTAATGATAGCGCGGCTGTTCGTAAAAGCCTGGAAGCGGTTTTGCCGTATGCTTTTATCAATGAAATTCAGTGGGCTAAAGCGGGTGAGCCAAAAAATGGACCTTTTGTTGTCCTGCTGCAAGACGCACATGGAAACCTACAAGCGCAGAAGAACATAGCGTCCGTATTAGTCGAGTTGGGTAAACGTTTTCCACAGATCACGGTGGGCATTGAAGGTGCTGAAGGAGCGTTTAATTTTAGCTGGTATCGCAGGTTCCCAGGAAAAGAGTCTCTGCGCCAGGAAGTAGGTAGGCACCTTTTAGAAAAGGGCTGGTTCACTGGCGCGGAATACGCTGGCGTCTGTTCCTTGCCTTTTATGAAAGCCTATGGAGTTGAAGAGAAAGGGTACTATTTAAAACATTTAAGGGCCTATAATGAGGCTCGTCAAACTGCCCAGGCTGCGGAAAGTATTTATGGCCGATTAGCTTTAGCTGCGAGCGTAATCAAGAGCGATCTCTTGAACCCTCAGCTTAAAGAGCTTATGGACTGGCGTTATAATTTTGAGACCGGAAAAATTAACCTATTAGCCTATTACAATTACTTAGCGCCTTTATCTCAACATCCAATTTTTATTCAAGATTCGATTGACCATCCCCTGCAAGCATTGTTTGATCATATACGGCAATTAGAAGCTTCTGCCGAGTCAGTTTTAATGAAATCAAAACTAGAAAAAGAGAGTGCGAATATTGTTAAACAGATATCTCAGCTTGGTAAATTAATAAAATTGAACCTTTCTGCTGAAGAGTGGTATGAATATAACAAAGAGCAAATTTCTATGGAGAATATTGAGCGGCAATTAGGTTCATGCGGAGTTGCGCTAGACCTCAGGAATTCAGATAAAGAAGCTTTGGCCGCGCATATAAAAAATTGCGAGGACTATTACTCGGCTGGAATTGAGCGAGATACGGTGGCAACAAAAATTTTTCTTTCTCATTGTCAGAAGTCTTCGCCTGTGGGTTCTTCTGTGCTCATTTTAGGAGGATTTCATACCGCAGGCTTCTTGAAAGTGATTAAACAAGCAGGATTTAATGGGGTTGTTTTAACGCCCAAGATCAATGCTCAAGCCAAAATCAATCGGAGCCATTGGCCGGATTTTGAAACTGAAAATAGCGAGGAGGAATCATTTTTTAGAGCAACGCCGCATAGCTTGATGTTCCCCTCCGCCACCCACCCCATAATATCAACCGCAAAATCTAAAACTGTAAACAAACTGTACGCAACGCTTTTAAGCGCACTCTATCTATATGAACACCGTCGACAGTCTAACTTAATTCAAGAGAGTGATCGTTTGCTTTCCTTAAATATCCATATTGATCAGGCGCAAATGGACCCTCAAAAACTACAATATGACATGGAGTTTGAAGGTTGTCGTGCGAGAGTGACGATAAAGCCTGATGATGATTTGAGCGCTTCACCTGCGCCCTATACAGCGAAATTTGTTGGGCGCACTGTCAGCTTAGCTAGTGACCCATCTATAGCGGGCCTTATGAGCCTTTGGGAAAATCGTATAGATGTCAACGATATTATGGTTAGGAAAAAAGCTGAGCGAGCAGAGACAATCGCTTTAGCCATCCTGTTTATTGCCGAACTCATGCGCTGGGTAGAAAGTGGAAATCCAGCTAACGCGCAAAATGCAACCATGAGCGCGCAGAGCGCAGAGCGTTTGGTACTGCAAGTTTTTGAAAAATCAACTCTTAATCCAGCGGAGATAATGGAATATTTATCAGAGTATCATTTTTCCCAATCAAACCAAAGGGTGGTTGAAGAACAACTGCAAACTTTCTCGGACTCTTCGCACGGGTATAACGTTCAAACTTATTTATTAAAGCTCGGTTTGAATATGTGGCCGGAAGAAATAACGGCCATTGTCTCAGAGCGTATGGGCAAAATATTTGATCAGCTTCATCCGCGAGTTTTGATCGTAAGGGAATGGTTAGTTGCCGACCTCCTGGCCAAACAGAACGTGCGCAGACTTCTGCGCACGGTTTTGGGCATTTTCAACAATTGCGGTATTGAAGAGGCTGTTGCCCAACATCAAAATCTTAATGACGCGTTATTGGCTGAAGGGGGAGGGCAAAGAGCGCTCAATGAATCATTAAAAAAATGGGAAGGAGATCGTGGATCACTATGGTTTGCCGCGCCTATTGCGCGCGATTTGTTTGCTGGTTGCGCGCGCGCAGTGCTCCTTTTGCCTCCTTTGATGTTTGCAAGTATGCTAATAAATCAACCACCTCACGTTATTAGAGAACTATATAAAGCGAGCTTTGATGAGGAAAGGGACAAACTTCTGTGGGCAGTTTCTGTGATTCTTAGAGATGAGTTCTTTTTCAGTGAGTTTTTGCGATGGTTGAAAAATGATGATGATGAAGTTTCAATAGGAATCCTCAATGCCCTTAAGAATCATGCGCTCGAATCGCGCCTCTTGAGCGAACTCTTATTAAAATCTACTTTAACTGAAAGTGAACAAAATCAATCTGAAGAATTGATCAAAAAAGGGGTTTTGCTTAATGTGCAGACAACGCTGCAAATAAAGGATACGAGCGCAGAAAGGCGCGGGTTGAACCGCTGGTTAGAGCATTGGCAGAACCTTGATCAAGTCAACGAAAATGTTGGAGTACTGACATTAATGTCAGTCTGGGAAAATATATTTGAAAGCGATCAGCATTTTAACTTTAAACGAGCGTTTGCAGCGGAAATAAAAGTCTTGGAAATTTGTTATTTACTTATGACGGCAGTGAAACATTTGCACCAGGACTTTAGGGAAGAAGAGTTTTTAAGCAAACTGGTTGAGTGCTCTGAACAGCTTGTTTTAATAATTTATACACGTACCTTTGATCTGGAAAGCTGGGTAGTCTCTGGATGGCTTTCCAATTTTGATCTCCTTGGAACGGATTTGATTTTAACAAAAAAGATTGTCAAAATTTTTAATGGATCCCATCAGCGCCCCTTTCTTTCTTTAAGTTTGGATGATGAAGTTATGGATTCAGTTGGTCGGCTGGTCGCACGTTTATGCGCTCGGACCTACACCCCGGGCGGCTGGACAGACGCTGTTCCCTTTGCCCAAACGATTAAGACTTACTATTATGAACTGTTAATTAGATCCGCACATTATTTCGGCTCATCCTGGATTGTTTCTTTGCAGCAGAAGAGCCAACAATCGATTTTATTTTGGAGAAAACCAAAAGCAACCTTGCCCGAAGCTGTTAACGAAAAAGAAATAAACGAGGTGATTCGCTTTTTAGTGCAGGAAAAGATGAGGTCTGGGTACTGGAACTATGAGGAATGGCAAGAAGCCTTTACCCTTGCTATACAAAACAATTGCCCGGATATTTTTCGGCTGCTTGTGGCAGCGATGAGTGCGGATGTGCAGTTTCCTCAGACCTTATCTGATCTTCTATTAAAATCTGCGCAAGTTCCACAGGTAGAGTTTGTGGAAATTTGTTTGCAAGCCGGAGCCAATATTCAATATGTAAATTCTGGCGGCAATAGCGCGCTTCATTTCGCTGCCAAAACTCATCACAGCTTAGCAGTTCTTGATAAACTCTTAAGCGCAGGCGCTAATGTTAACGCCCTTAATAGAAAAGGTCAAAATCCGCTTTATTATGCTTTTTCCTTTCATAATCGTGAGGCGATAAAAAAGTTGTTAGGGCATGGCGCGACATTGCTATTCAATGAGCCTTTTTTAATGATGCACTTGCTGGTTTTATATGAATTGTCGGAGGTAGAGCTGGCCACACTATTTTTAGCGCAAAGTCCTGAATTTATTGCAGCACTATTTAGCGCAATGGTCCCAACCAATTCAGAACAACTGCAAAAGGCAGACAATGCTTTACGTTTAGTATTGAGAAATAATTCCTCATCATTAACGAACCCCTTGTCTGTTAGTATTGATTCCAATAGAATGGCTGCCCATAAAAATGATTCAAAAGAATTGTCCGCGCTTTGTTTGAACCCCTATCGGACTTTGACACAGGATCAACGTATGCGGGAGTTAAGTCGGATGGGAACAATGTTAGAGTGGGGCGCTCTGGTTAAAATTAAGTACAGTTTGGAACGAATGGATACGAGCGAAGTTTATCGAGATCTAAATCAGCTTCGTTTGGTCAGTAAATATTTTCGAACGCAAGTTTCTGGTTTTACTGAAGATGAGGAGACAAAGTCAGGCGGCAACGTTTTAGCTAATGGCAAGTTCAATCGGCTGCCTGATGAAATGTTTAATCATATTATTCGGCAAATCAGCGGAGACTTAATAATGGGTCGCAACCTATATCCACGATCTGTTTCTGCTGGCCAGGTTGACAGCCTTATCCAAAGCCATACAAATTTTATAGCGCATCATCCTGCATTTAGCTTTTGGCAAGGAATGGCATTAATGTCTTTTTGGCCAAAAACAAGCGACGTTTTAGTAAGGCGGAACATGGAAAAAGCAGAGACTTTAGGGACGATAGTTGTTTTCATGGCCACTTTAGAAAATATCAACAATTCGCCTTTGCGCAGCATTCAAAACTTAGCCCTGCTTCTGTGCAATTCTATTGTCCGTTTTTACGGTTTGCCGGGTAATGAAAAGACAATCTCGTTGCAGTTTTTAAAATTAAAAAACAATAAGCAGTCTAAATTGGTTCAGGAATCAATTTCAAGGGTTGCGCAAGCCGCTGCGTTGTTTCATCATCCTTTGCAATCAAATTGGGTGCGGAACGTTTTTGAGCATATCCTGATGATTTTTATGAATGAGGGGTTAGCCAAGGCAAATAATTTCCACCACCAGATCAATGTTTATCAGCATTTATCACAATTAAATTATGCTGAAAATCTACCCATCCCCGAGCCTTTTATTTCTAATAATATGATAGAGGAACAAATAGTTTCGCGGTTATTTAATCAGCAACATTAGAAAACATGAAAATTGTAAGTGGGTGCTATAGCGCAAAGCGATTTTTAATCTCCTGCTTAAAAGCGTTAAGGCGCGCCACGCAGTCTCTGTCGTTTTATTTTCCAGCCCGAATTCTTCAGTTGGTTGCGAGGACCGAGAAGGATAAGATGATTTAGGCTATGCCTGAAACGAAATTAATTCCCGACTTTGACACTTCCTGGCCTGTTTTGAAGGGGCGCTCGTTGGAGAGGGGTTCGATTTTCCGTAAAGTGTGGGCACACAACTAATTAGTGTGTAATTAGGTTTTAGACAATGGGCCTAATTAGTATTGGTGCACTTAAAAAATAAGGTATTTACTGTTCTTTTTAATTTACGTTAATAATAATAGATTTTTGCCTTTGCCAGAATGACGGGGTAAATAGTTTCTCACCCCAGTTTAATTAAATATTAAATTGACATTTACTAGTTATTATTGGTACACTTTTCGCATGCACATTCGAACCGTTCGCAACAGTAAAGGGCAGGCTTACTAGCAGCTTGTTGAATCCTTCCGGCTCAATGGTCAAGTTAAAAAACGAATCCTTCTCTCACTTGGTAAAGTTGAAGATCATAAAATTGATGAATTGTCAGAGGCAATTGCTCGTCATGGAAAACAACTCGTCGCGATTAAAAAGATTGAGTCTATAGATATAAGGAAGACTTTTATTTTGGGGCCGCTCTTGCTGGTTGAGGGATTGTTTAAGCAATTAGGGATTAATACTGTTTTGGAAGATATTCAAAAGCGACATCCTAAAATTGTTTTCGATTTCAAAGCGCATATTTTTAGCCTCGTGACTTGCCGTTTCATACGCCCCGGCTCGAAGTTAAAAGTTTATGATCAAGAACTGGATTGTCTTTATCCAAAGATGATTACGAAACGGATTGCGCTTCATACCCTTTACCGGAGTATTACTCTCCTAGCCCAACATAAAGATCAGATTGAAGAGGGGCTTTACCATCAAGGGCGCGATCTTTTTAACACACAATTAGATGTAGTGCTTTACGATTTAACAACATTGCGGTTTGAAAGTGTGCGTACGGACTTGGGAAAATTAAGGCAGTTTGGTTATTCCAAAGAAATGCGTTCGGATTGTACTCAGGTGGTACTGGGTTTATTAGTAGACACCGATGGGATACCGCTTGGGTTTGAGGTTTACCCCGGCAATACCTTTGAAGGCAAAACGCTGGTCGACATCGTGCAAAAGATGCGCAAAAAGTTTCAAGTGAGACGATTCATTTTTGTGGCTGACCGGGGATTATTCTCGGAAGAAAACCTTAATTGTTTACGAGTCGAAGGCAGCGAATTTATTGTTGGAATGCGGTTGGGCGGACTTAAAACGCGCAGCGAAGAATTTTATGATTTTTCTCGCTACCATGAGATCAACGATTCTCTGTATGTCTATGAGACGAAGCATAACAACGATCGCGCAATCATGGGCTGGTCCCGCTCACGTTATGAAAGAGACCAAAAAACCCGGTCCGATATCATTGCCAAAATCTTGAAGAAACTTCAGGGCCAAAAGGCTAAAACGGAATCGTTCATTTCCCACAAAGGTTGGAAGCGCTATATCCGTTTGGATGGCCAGAGCCGCCCCATCTTTAATCAAGACGCCCTTCGCGAAGATGAGAAGAAAGATGGTTTTTTTGGCGTGATTACGAATGTTAAAGATATGTCGGCTGAATCGGTCATCATGCAGTACAAGGATCTTTGGAAAATCGAAGATGCGTTTGGCGAAATTAAGGGGCCCTCTTTGCGCGCAAGGCCCGCTTTCCATTGGACGGATACGCGGATTGTTGGGCATTTATGCCTATGTTTCTTGGCCTATTTTTGTGAGGCGTGGCTGACAAAAACACTGCGATCCAGGGGACTTGCTCTTAAAAGCCATTCAATTGAAGACAAAGTGATTCGTTCTCGGCCCTTGACGGTGACAGAAGCTATGAAGGAGTTATGCGAGGTACGGGCGGTTCCGGTTCAGTTTGGCAATGATAATACCATCTGGGTACATACTGACATCAATGGTAACGCGGCAAAACTACTCACTGCTGCTAGGATTAAACTCCCACCTAAAATACTCCACCATG
>JAHFBY010000363.1 GCA_023249835.1 Elusimicrobiota bacterium
TAAACACTTGGGTAACGTTGGGATAGGCAGTTTAGTGCCAGTCCAAAAACTGGACGTAGTTGGCACTGTGAGAGTCTCCAGCAATTTGGGAATCGGGACAACGTCTGCGAGCGCGCCGCTGCACGTGGAGGGCAAAAGCTATTTAAATGGAAACGTAGGAATAGGGAGTCTAGTGCCAACGCAGAAACTAGACGTAGTTGGTTCTGTGCGGGTCTCCGGCAATTTAGGAATAGGCACCGTATCGCCAAGTGCTCCGCTCCATGTGGAAGGGATAAGTTATATGAATGGAAATGTAGGAATAGGGAGTTCTGTACCAACGGTGAAACTAGATGTTGTTGGCAATATAAATTTAAATAACTATAAGATAACCAACGGATGGGTTGAAAAGCAATTTTCTACTTCAAACGATATGTCAGATGTAACCCTCTATACTGCTACAGGTAATGACGGTAATGGAACGGTAACCCTATTAGATTTAACTGGGCCACTATTGCTATTGAGCGGAATGGTTCAAGGTTCAGAGTCCGCTGGCCATACAGTTATAATTACAATTGATGGAACCGCAAATACTTATACTTCTGTTACTCAATTTGCGTATCATGAATCTGGATCAGATGACGATATGAGGTTTTTTATAATCCCTCCAATTATGGCAAACAGTTCTTTAAAAATTACAATTAAATCTGCTGATGGACATCAGCTTGGCGCGCAAGCATGGATTAAATTATTGCAATAAGTGGACGTTGGTTAAGTTGTTGTTTTTTTTGGGTTTAAAGAGGATAAAGTTATGAGAATCATTCGCAAAAAGAGCTTCTCCTTATTTTTACGGTTTGCCTGTTCTATTAGTTTAATGTTGCCGCACATTATTTCTGGCGCAGCCGCGATAGCGTATGCCGCGATTCCGCATTTGATTAATTATCAAGGCAGGTTAACCAACGCGGCCAAGATTCCGCTTACCGGGACTTACAGTATGACGTTTACGGTTTATGACGCTTTGAGTGGGGGCAACTCGTTGTGGACAGAAACTAATGCGAGCGTGGTGGTGTCCAACGGCATTTATTCTGTGCAGTTGGGGTCGGTAGAGACAATTTCCGAATCCGTATTTTCTGCGGGCGATTCCACTTATTTGGAAGTGAAGGTTGGTGATGAGACATTGTCTTCGCGCACGCGGGATTCAGGGACACCATACTCAATTCGTAAATAAGGGAAAATCTTATAGTGGCAGAATTGATTAAATTACGGAATTACGGCAGCTGGGTTGAAATACACACTAATCATGTGTATAATATAAATGTTATGTTAAAACATGATTTAGCCGGAACGCATAAGCGGGTCAACGTCACCCTCCCGCCTGCAACCCTTCAACTGATAGATCGAGTGGCTCTTAAGGGCAATCGCAGTCGGTTTGTAGATGACGCCGTCCGATATTACGTCAAAACTATCGGGAGATCTGCCTTAAAAAAACAACTCAAAGCAGGGGCTCTTGGGCGGGCGCAGCGGGATGTTCATCTTACCGAAGAATGGTTTTTTATAGATAATGAAGCATGGCGCAACAACCAAAAATAAATTTTCCTAAACGAGGAGAAATATATTTTGTTGATTTTGACCCTACGATTGGATCTGAGATCAAAAAAACTCGCCCTGCTTTAATCCTTCAAAATGACGTTGCCAACCGCTATAGCCCAATTACAATTGTTGCCGCAATTACCTCTCAAGTGGACGATCAACTCTATCCTACAGAAGTGGCCTTGAACTATCATGAAAGTAAATTGGGAAGGGCCGCCATTGTCCTACTGAACCAAATCCGTTCCATAGATAAGCAGCGGCTCGTTAGAAAAATAGGAAAATTGCGTCCCGAAACCATGGTAAAAATAAATCGAGCGCTTGAGGTCAGTGTCGGTTTGGCGTCGCTTTCTCATTAATATGCGCAGTAGTTCCGTAACAAAAGCCTTCAACCCTGCCAATAATCAACTTGCAGTGTGATGCATCTTGGTGGCTTTGACTGTTTTTTTGCTAACCATAAATGGCATGAGTTCCAATGTCGTAGTAAATGACCTCATCGTTTTCTATAAACCTAAAGAGGATGCGGTATTGGAAGTTTACTGAGTAAGACCAATATCCGTCCAACTCCCCTTTTAATTTGTGGGTTTTAAGTCTAGCATCAAATGGTTTGGCTAGAAACCACTGTTCTTTCTTTTTAGCTAAACTTTGTATGTTAAGGGGTAAGTCTTGAAACCTGGATAGAAATTTACGATGGTATTGAACTGTTTTAATGTTTCTTACGTGCATATTTCTTCATGGCTTCATCCAGTCCACGCGCGGATATAGTCCTTCCTTCACGTAAGTCGTCTTCACCGTGACGGATCATTTGGAGCGCATCTTCAAGTTCTTTTCTATGTTTAATTTCTTGTTCATACTTCTTTCTTTCAATTACAACAAGGTTGTTCATGCCTTTCTTATGTAAAAGGCTTGCTGGGATCATTAAAGTTATTTGTGCCATTGACATAGCGTTCACCTGCCTATAGTAATTATTATAACATGAGAATATGTTTTTTCAAGGCCTCGTTATTACGCACGCAGCTGGAAAATTAATAGTATAACTGTTATACTTAATAATGCCTAGGTTCGAATATGACTTAAGTAAGAGTCGAACAAATAAAAAGAATCATGGCGTTGATTTTGAAGAAGCTCAGGAACTGTGGAAAATCATTCGCATTATTAGTTGCCATAGGGCGGACAAAAGGTGGGTTAAAATCTATGAAAAATCAATTGAAGGCTAAAAAAATAACTGCCGCGGAGTTTGATTGCGTAATTTAATCAATTCTGCCACCAGTTTAATCAAAGCTGCCACTTCGGAGCGAAGCGACGCTCTGTATCAGTTTCAATAGACCCCTGGCAGGATTGGGTTCACCTCCTTATCA
>JAHFBY010000364.1 GCA_023249835.1 Elusimicrobiota bacterium
GCCTGCCTTTGGGCAAACAGCTTTCGCTAACCAACCGCCTTATCTTGACCGGATCTTTCCGTTACAGCATGAGTCGAGACGGCGTGAACGAAACCAATAGCCGCGATTTAATGGACTCCAGTTTCAATGGAGATTTGGAAATTACGCCCAACGTGCGCGCCGGGTTTGGTGGATCTTTCAGCCGTACCGTTAATAAAGCCAGCAAGGAAAAGGACGACCCTGACTTTTCCACGTTTGGATTTAACTCTACCATCACCATTCAATTCTAGTCGGAGTCCTTTGTGAAAACGTTCAAAAATTATTGGCAGGCCGGAATAAATATTTTATTTCCAAACCAATGCCTGGGGTGCAGGACCGATATTCCTTACGACCATCTTTCCCCGCTTTGCGCCCTTTGTTGGGAAAAGATCGTTCCATTTGCCGATCCCGTTTGCCAAAAATGCGGGGCTCCTTTGCCGGACGGCGGCAGGCATTGTTTTTCCTGTAAAAAAAATCCGCCGGCTTTTACCAAAGCGTTATCAGCGTCGATTTATGCGGGTCCCATGAAGGAGTTGATTCGCAGCTTTAAATATAAGGGCAAAGATTTTCTGGCGTGTCTTTTGGCCGGATTTTTATTTAAAGTTTGGCTGCGCAACGAACCGTTTCAAGATTGCGAGGGCTTAGTTCCCGTGCCCCTGCATTCCGCGCAGGAAAGGGAAAGAGGTTATAATCAGTCCCGGCTCTTGGCTTTGGAATTGCAGAAAATAATACAAGAGTATTATTTGGAAAGCGGGAGAACAGCGCCTTTGGTGTTAAACAACCTGTTAATTCGCAAGAAAAACACTTCTTCGCAAACCCTTTTATCAAAAGCCGAGCGCGCTCAAAACGTGGCCGGGGCCTTTGCGCTTAACCAAACCCAAAAATTAGAGTATCGGTCGGTATTATTAATAGACGACGTTTCTACCACAGGCGCCACTTTAAACGAATGCGCGCAGCTCCTAAGAGGGGCGGGCGTGCAAAATGTTTACGGCCTTTCCTTAGCTAAAGATTAATATGGTTTGCCGCGTAAAAAAACTGAGCCGGTTCCTGTTTTATTTTGGCATTTTTCTTATGGTTACGGGCGATCTTCCACGCTATCCGTTTGGGGTTAAAGAAAAACATTTCATATTCCTGCTTTTTTCCTGGCCGCGACTATACCTGTTCGTTTTGGGTTTATCCATATTGTTATGGATATTTTGCGGAGGAATTGGAAAATCGCGTCCGCGATTTTTAAGTTCATGGCAAAAGCCCTTGTGTTTTCTTTTTGCGGCGTTTGTTTGCAGCGTTTTAGGTTCAACGGCTCCTGGTCAAAGCGGGCAGGCGCTTTTTATTTATGGGTCATTTTTTTTCTTTATGGCGTTGCTGACGCAGTATATTGAGTCGGAAGTGGACATTAAAATTCTTTGGGCTGTGATCGGTTCGGCTTTGATTTACTTAAGCGCGCGCACCATTTCTTGGCGGGTCAGCGAAGGGTTGTTCAAAGGAACCTATCACGTGGGCAACAATTCTTGGCTGGGTAAGCTGCAAATTAGTTGGGTGTTTAATTTTTTTGCGCCCTTTATTTTTTTTCGGGTATTAGAGTCCGATACGTTGAAGTTCCGGTGGTTTTATGGACTAGCTTGGCTATTGAGCGCCTTAGCTGTTTGGCTTTTGTTTGCGCGCACGGGTATTTTAACGTTTATTGTCACTGCTTTAGGCGCTGCGTTCTTAATGCGCAGAGGTTGGCGCCGTTGGTTGCCGCTCGCGGTAATTTTAGGCGCGCTATTGCTGCCCGCGGTGAGATATTCCGGAGACATGTCAGGATATGTTTTTTGGTCTACTGTCCGGCTGGATGAAGAGGCGGGGGTTTTGCGGCGGTTTGCCATTTGGAAGGAAAGTTGGACAATGTTTAAAGATCATCCCCTCTTAGGCATTGGGCTCGGCGCTTATGACGACGTTGCTTACTCTATTTATCATACCCTGCAGGACCGTTCCGGATCCACTATAAACTGGTATTACCGAAACGGTTGGCACGCGCATAATTATTTCGTCCATAACTTAGTGGAAATAGGGCTCCTGGGCATGGCGGCTTGGAGCTACTTTTGGTTTTTATTTTTTAGCCGCCTGCTCCAAAGCTGGAAACGCGCGCGCGGTGAACTGGAAAAACAGCATATATTTTCAGTGTTTTTGTGTGTAACCGCATTTTTCATATTGGCGCAGACGGAAAATTTAATGAGTTTGCGCGTGCATGAAAGCTTTAGAATGAACGCAGTCTTTTGGCTGCTGCTTATTTTGGGAGTGAGCAGAGCGTCTTCATTTGATTTGGTTGATGCAGATAAAGTATAATAAATAATTTCAAAGGTAATAACATTTAAGTAAATTATTGTGAGGAGGAGTACGATGGGCTTAAAGGTAGGCATTAATGGATTTGGCAGGATTGGACGGTTGGTGTTAAAAGCGGGCTTGGCCAAGAAAATTGATTTTGTGGCGGTTAACGATTTAACGGACGCCAAGACGTCCGCTCACTTATTTAAGTATGACTCAACCTTCGGACGTTATCCCGGCACGGTCGAAGCCCAGGGCAATGATTTGGTTATCGATGGTAAAACTATCAAGGTTACAGCGGAAAGAGACCCCGCTAAACTGCCTTGGAAAGATTTAGGCGTTGATATCGTGATTGAGTCCACCGGTCGTTTTACGGACGCGGATAAGGCCAAGCTGCACATTGCCGCGGGCGCAAAGAAAGTTGTGATCAGCGCGCCGGCTAAAGGCGAGGATATCACCATTTGCATGGGGATAAACAACGAGAAGTACGATTCAAAGCAGCACAACATCCTTTCCAACGCTTCCTGCACCACGAACTGCCTGGCTCCGATGGTAAAGGTTCTGCATGAAAACTATAAAATAAAGAAAGGGCTCATGAA
>JAHFBY010000365.1 GCA_023249835.1 Elusimicrobiota bacterium
TCCAGGGCGCGGACGGCGCCGGGGCCGCCCAAGTGCGCGCGTTTGGCTTTTAAATTCTGCTGCAGGAGCTCGCGAAAAGTGTCCGGTTCCAAATAGTCTACCAGGCGAATACCTTTGCGCTCGGTCTTGTCCGCATAAGCGGGTCCAATGCCTTTGCGCGTGGTTCCAATTTTTCGTTTGGTCTCCTCTTGGGCAATGTCCATCATTCGGTGGTAGGGCAAAATGAGGTGGCTTAATTCGGAAATGAACAGTCGTCCGGTCACGCTGATTTTGCGCTCGCCTAAAATGCGAATTTCTTCAAACAAAGCCTGGGGGTCGATCACCACGCCGTTGGCGATGATGCATTTTTTATTAGGGGTGAGGATGCCCGAGGGAAGCAGGTGCAGCACAAAACTTTTATCGTCAAAAACCACGGTGTGGCCCGCGTTGGGCCCGCCTTGGTAACGGACGATGAAGTCCGCTTCTTTGCTCAAGTAATGCACGATCTTTCCTTTTCCCTCATCTCCCCATTGGGTGCCGACAATGACAATTCCAGCCATAGTATTAGTGTCCTTTTATAATATGCGTTCGTACTGATTTAAAGTTTGGGTCCAGACCGGCACTCCGCAATAGCGGTCGCCTTCGGGACAAAAGGGTTTGCGTCCGGCAGCGGCGCGCTGGGTGCAGGGCGCATAGAGGTATTGCGCGATTTCCGGCGCAATTTCGCGCACTTGCCGTACCTCTTCCAGGCAGTTTTGCCAAATCTCTTCCTGTGCGGTGTAGCAGAGCCGGTGGCTCCATTTGTGGTGAAAGTCCAGCAGCGATCCAGACTCTTCAAAGCGGATGGGAAAAGCGTTGGGCAATAGGTAGAGCGTTGCTTCCATTTCCGCACCGCTGTTTAATAATGCCTCCATGCGCAGCCACAGGTCTTCCATCACCGATTCATAGTAGTCTTGCGCGGAGGCGTCTGAACGGATCAGTTTGGGTAAGACGTAGTCGGGCGTGCGGCTAAAATGGCGCGCGAGCACGGGTCGCGAACCGGGCGTTGTGCGGTGTCTTTGGTCTTGCGAATCAGCGGTATGCGAAATCTTTTTGCGAAAGGTAAAGTGCGGGTGAGCCATGGCGCGGCTGAGTTTAGTGTGGTGCGTCACGTTTAAGGTTTCCGACAAATAACTGTTTTTAGCGGGGTCCATCACCCAACTAATGGCTTGCGCGTCCGTCATCTCCGATTGCAGTAAGCCCAGCAGGCTGCGCACAGCGCCGGCCATTACTTTTTGCCCGTTAACTTTGTAGTCCGCTAGTTTCGATGTGAGCCCGCCCAGGGACTGGTCAAACTCTTGGCAAAAGCGGCTGGGGTCGCGGGAGGGTCCGGCCTCTTGGCTATTAAAAAAGCGATGCTCCGGAGTCTCTTCCAAAGTCAGGGGGTCTTCGGCATTTTTAAAAAAATCAGGGTCTTTTTCTTCCACGGCCGCCACCATTTTAGCCGCCAAAACCCGTTGTTCCGCGGGCGCGTCGTAGAGCCGGCAAAGCCGAGCGTAGCGCAGGAGCGTGACGCCAGAAATCGTATGGTAGAGGTGAGCGTGCGTGGCCACGGGCAAAACGTAGCGCGCCACTTCCTGGCAGCGTTTTTTAATCGCGCCTTGCCAGCGTTTTTCCGTTAAGTTCCGATGGGGAAAAAGCCGTTTGTACTCAAGTTCCACTACCGGCGTTAGGAGTTCCTGCAGTTTCACGTAAGCCCCCATCAACATGTTTACGGCGGAAAGGTAGAGCTCTTTTTGTTCGGAATTTAATAAGGGGATCGTGAAGTTTTCCGGAGCCACGGAAACGTAGCGTTGGCTCACCTGTTCCGAATTGTAAAAGGGATGGCTGTGCAGGAAGCTCCAGATGCATTGGCGGCTCACTTTCTCAAGCACGAATTGAAAGGTAGCATGCTGGAGCGTGGTGTGGTGGCCGGCTAAATAAATACTTTTGGCGATTGAATCGCGGCGCTGGCGGGTAGACTCGTCCTTGCGCACATCATCGGCATAGATCACGCGCGAGGAGTAACAAGTCCGGGCAGTAGCCACAGAATTGTCATAAGGCGAGTCAAATGCGTTGATGAGCTTAACAACCGGTTCGGGAGCGGCCGATGAAACGAATTGCGCAGCGTTTTTCATGTAAATGAATCCACCACAGTATACCTTTTTGCCAAGGCTAAAACAACTGTGTTGTTTAGGACAATTTTTTTAGTTGCGGTTTGATAAAGTTGTATTGAATTAAATCTGCGTTGAGATGTAATATTTAAAATTACTTAAAAATAAATGTAAAATATATTTTTAACATATTGTTTTATATAGTATAACTATAATATTGACAAATAAATTGTTTTGTATTATGCTTAAGGGGATAACTTTGGGAGGGGGGTAACTTATATGGAAAAATTAAATCTTGAAATATTAACAAGTCACCTTTGGGAGTCGGCCAATATCCTTCGAGGGAGTATAGACTCTTCCGATTATAAAAACTATATTTTTGGGCTGCTCTTTCTAAAGCGGCTTTCGGATCGTTTTGATGAGGAAGCTGGGAATATCCTTAAGGAAACAGGAAATAAAAAAATTGCTTTTGAAGATCCTGATGAGCATGAATTTTTTGTGCCTAAAAAAGCGCATTGGAAACATCTTTTAACCTTAACGCAGAACTTAGGGGACGCCCTTAACAAGGCGAACGATTCCCTGGAAGAGCAGAATCGCATCCTGGAGGGAGTTCTCTCTTCTACGGATTTCAATGATAAGAATCGTTTACCCGATGCTACCCTTTCCAAACTCATCACGCATTTTGCGAAGATACAATTGGGCAATGAGAACCTATCTGAACCCGATATTCTTGGGCGGGCTTATGAGTATCTCATCGCCCAATTTGCCGATGATGCCGGCAAGAAAGGGGGGGAGTTTTACACGCCTAA
>JAHFBY010000036.1 GCA_023249835.1 Elusimicrobiota bacterium
GTGGGACAAATAGGCATGCGCTTCCTCCGGGCTGCGCAGGTCGGGTTCAGAAACAATTTCCATCAAGGGAATGCCAGTGCGATTTAAATCCACTAGGGTTCCGTTTAGAGGCGTATGTATCAATTTGCCGGCGTCTTCTTCGAGATGGATGCGCGTGATCCCAATATTCTTGAGTTTGGAGTCATTATTCAGTTTAATTTCAAGGAACCCTTTTTCTGCCAGGGGCAGTTCATATTGGGAAATCTGATAATTTTTTGGGAGGTCGGGATAAAAATATTGTTTGCGGGCAAAAACTGAGCGCTCGTTAATTTGGCAGTCTAAAGCAAGGGCAGTGCGCACAAGATATTCCACTGCTTTGCGGTTAGGCGCGGGCAAACTGCCCGGGTACCCTGCGCAAACTGGACAGATTTGGGAATTGGGCGGGGCGGCAAATTGTACGGGGCATGCGCAAAAGAGCTTGCTCTGTGTTTTTATTTGCACATGAACTTCCAATCCGATCACTGTCTCATAATTATTCATCAATGGTTTTATCCTGTATAAAATATGATATTATTGAATACTTATTATGCTAAATTTATAAAGGAGTGCACAAGTGTTAGAGAAACGCAAACCATTTAAAAATAAAGTTGCCTTCATCAGCGGCGGTTCCAGGGGCATAGGCCTTGCGGTCGCAGAAAAGTTTGCCAAGGCGGGTTGCAATATCGTGTTCACTTATTTGCGCAGCCGCTCGGACGCTCAGGAGGCGGAAAAACATTTGGCCGCGCACCACACGCGGGTGATTTCCATTCGCGCCAATATGGGAAACCCTGAGCATATCCACATGATTTTTGACACGATTAAAAAGGAGTTTAGCCACCTTGACTTTCTTTTGCATAACGCGGCCACCGGCGACCTTAAATCCGTCTTAAACCTCACTGACGCGGAATGGCAGCGCACCCAGGACATTAACGTTAAATCGCTTTTGCTTTGCACGCAGTACGCCGTGCCCCTCATGCATAATCGACAGGGCAAGATCGTTGCCATTTCCAGCCACGGTTCGCATAAATGTTTGCCTTCTTATTGCGCTGTGGGCGTTTCTAAAGCCGCGATTGAATCGCTCTGTCGTTATTTAGCGGTGGAGCTGGCCGCCCACGGCATTAACGTGAACGTAATTCTTCCGGGCACGACCGATACGCGTTCTTTGCGCCATATCCCTGAATATGAAGAAATGATCCAGCAAGCGAAAAAGAAAACTCCCATGGGCCGGATCGGCAAGCCGGAGGATATTGCGGACATCATTAAATTTCTTTGCAGCGAAGAGTCGCGCTGGATCGTTGGACAAACGATCATTGCGGACGGCGGGTTTTCGTTAATAGGTTAACTAATCGGAGTCTTTTGAGCAGCTCTTGATCGGAAGCATACTCCACTATTTTTTCCGCTTTTTCCAGGGCAGCCCACTGTGTTTTTAGTACCTCCTCCGCATCGGGCTTTCTAGTTTTCCGCAACGGCTTCATTAAATACCAATAAACAGTTTTTTGTACTATTTCTCCGTTGCGTTGGAACGAATACTGGATTTTTCGAAAAATTTTAGGTTTACGCGAATTTAAGAAGACGCATTTCCACCCGCTTTCTTCTTCCACTTCTCTTAGGGCCGCGGCCGTTGCCGTTTCTCCATTTTCTAAATGGCCTTTGGGAAAAGTCCAACGCAAACGTTGTTCCAGGTTTTCCACTTTTATCATCATAATTTTGATCCTTCCTCGGGGGCCCTTTCGGATCACGAGTCCTCCGGCGGAAACTTCTTTTTTTAAAATCATAATCATGAATATAACAAAATGGATTGGGGTTGACAAATAGCCGTATCTAGGGCTATAGTTAAGGAGGTTGAAAAATGAGTGATTTTTGACGGAAAATAAGTAGATTTGACCAGAGTTTAAAAAGGGGATAATCATGTCCGTAATATCTAAACGGCGGTCCATGGAAGAGATATTTTTGCAGTCGGGTCTTTTAAATGAAGAGACCTTGGCGAAAGCGCAGGAAGAATGCAAAAAATCTGCGGAAGTGTTGCAGCAGGCCATCATTAATTCCGGCATTGCCACCAAAGCGGAAGTATTGCGCGTGTTATCTCGAGAATGGAAAGTGCGCGCGGTAGATTTGGCGGAGCTTGATATTGATCCGGACGTGGGCAAGATATTGCCTAAACAGTTGGCGCGTCAAAAATTAGCCATCCCCTTTGCTAAAGAAGAGGGAATGTTGCTTTTGGCAATGAATGACCCCCGCGACGTGTTTGTTGTTGATGACATTCAACTTCGTTTTGGCGTGCAAGTGGTTCCCTACCTGGCGCTCCCAGAAGACATTCGGCAGTCCATTGCCAAAGTGCATGGCGTGGAAGAGCAAGTGCAAGATGAAGAAGAAGAAAAAAAGGATGAACCGCAGCAGCATATTTCACATGAAGAGTTGGCAGAGGAGTCGCAAGCGCTTACCAAGGAGCTCATTGCCGGATTAGACGCTTCGGGCGCCGGGCAGGGTGACTTGGAGTTGGAGAAAGGGGCGGACGTTGAAGACATTATGCAAGTGGACACCTCCGCGCCGGAAGTAGAAAGGTTGACGAACGCCATTATTTTGGAAGCAATCCGCCTTAAATCTTCCGATATTCATATCGAACCTTTTGAAAAAAAGCTTTTAGTACGTTATCGGGTGGACGGGGCTTTAAGGAAATCCAGTTTTAAAATTCCTTTTACGTTTCGTAACGCGCTGATGGCAAAAATTAAAATCATGGGGGGGATGAATATTACCGAACGACGGATTCCTCAGGACGGACGCATTGCCATTAAAGTGAAGGGCAAACCCTATGAGTTTCGCGTTAATATTGTGCCCACGGTTATGGGCGAAAGCGCCTGTATGCGTATTTTAGATCGATCCGGCGCTAATTTGACTTTGGATCAGCTCGGATTTTTGCCGGATACTCAGCAAAAGTTTTTGGATAGTTTAGCAAAACCGTATGGGTTGATTTTAGTTTGCGGCCCAACGGGGTCGGGTAAATCGTTTACGCTCATGGCGGCGCTTGCGGCCGTGAGGGACCCGGAAGAGAAGATTTTAACTGCAGAAAATCCGGTAGAGTACAATCTTGAAGGAGTCATTCAAGTCCAAGTGAACCCGGACCTTTCTTTAGGAGAAGGCAAAAAATTTGATTTTGCAACGGCCCTACGTTCGTTTCTTCGTCAAGACCCCGATACCATCATGGTGGGTGAAATCCGCGATGAGGAAACCGGGCATATTGCTTGCGAAGCTGCTATGACGGGCCATTTGGTCCTTTCCACTCTTCATACCAATGACGCTACGTCTGTGATCGCGAGGCTTGCGGAAATGGGAGTTGCTCCTTATTTAATTGGTTCTACTTTGGAATCCGTTTTAGCGCAAAGGTTGATTCGAACGCTATGCAAATCATGCAAAGAGCCTGATCCTAACCCTAGTCAAGAGACCTTGCAAATTTTGGAAGAGGCTAAAATAGATATTAAGCAGACTAAT
This sequence comes from Elusimicrobiota bacterium, assembly GCA_023249835.1. GTDB lineage: Bacteria > Elusimicrobiota > Elusimicrobia > 2-02-FULL-39-32 > 2-02-FULL-39-32 > JAHFBY01. The sequence continues at coordinate 3,505 of JAHFBY010000036.1, forward strand.
CTAATGAAGACTAAGGGTTGCACCAAATGCGGCAATAAAGGGATGAAGGGGAGAACAGCGATTCATGAGTTAATGATTATGAACGAAGAATTGCGCGCAATATGCAAACCCGGCATTAAAAATGACGACGTGCGAAAAGTGGCAACGAAAAATGGAATGCGCACCCTAGTTGAAGACGGGTTATTAAAGGTGGCCCAAGGCGTTACCAGCATTGAAGAGGTGATGTCGTCTGCAAAGTAGTTTTGGTAAGAGTCCCGCCAAATTAAAAATTCAGGTAGACTTATAATCAAATGTCGATATACGCTAAATGCTCCAATTGCGAAGAACCTTTTGAGCGGTTATTTAAGTTTTGTCCAAACTGCGGTTTAAGTGTGGTGGGGGAAGGGTATACGGATCATGCGGGCGTTGCGGTCCGCGATCTGTTTAATATTGCCCGATCGTTTTCCTCTGTTTTGGATTTAGAGGTGTTGCTCAAGAAAATATCTAACGCTGTTGAGCGCCTGACTCGTTCGGAGGCGTCAAGCGTAATGCTTTTAGATGATAATAAAGAATATCTGTACTTTAAGACGGCTGGTGGGGAAAAGGGAAATTTAGTTAAAACCATTAAAATTCCGTCCGGACACGGCATTGCCGGATGGGTAGCAAAAAACGGACAACCGCTTTTAATTAAGGACGTTTCCAAAGATCCGCGTTTTTCTGCTTCGCTTGCTGATGATAAGAGCGGGTTTAAAACGCGTTCCATATTATGTGTTCCGATGATCATTCAAGATGAAATTATTGGAGTTATGGAAGTTTTAAATAAAAAATCCAATGCGCCAGGCGGGGAATTTACTACAGACGATTTGGATATTTTGGAAAGCCTTTCAGGTTTTGCGGCTGTTTCGATCGTAAATTCCCGCCTCACCTCGGATCAAAAGAACTTTTTTGCCAATATTATGGAGATTTTGATTGCTGCCGTTGAAAGCAGGCCTAGAAATTCCATGGGCCATTGTTGGCGGGTGGCGCAGGCTTCCTGCTCTATTGCGCGCAGGCTTAAAATATCCGGCCAATCATATAAAAACATTTATTACGCAGCTATTTTACATGACTTGGGTTATATGGGTGTGCAGCGTCAAGCGCGCGAGCGCTCCGGCTCGGTTTCTTACGAAAAAATGGAGCACCAGCATCCAATCATTGGTTCAGAGATGGTTTCTACCATCCACTTAATTGAAGGGTGCGCGCCGCTGATTCGAGCGCATCATGAGATGTGGGACGGCAGTGGTTTTCCCAGCGGATTAAAGAAGGAGTCCATACCGATAGGCGCGCGAATCATCTCTTTTGTGGAGGCCATGGAAGATTTTAAGGATAGTTTTGATGGTGAGAATCTTGATGAGCATGAGGTTCGCGTCCGTTTAGAGCAGTTCGCTTCGGAAAATATTGATAAATTATTTGACCCTCAAATTGTGGCCGCTTACTTGGTAGAGTCCACAGCCGGCATACAAAGTTAATCCGGGCTTCTATTTTCAAGTCAATAGTACTTTTTGAAGTTCACGCCAAAACCATAACTTTCAACTAAAATTAAACCTAAGAGCATTATTTTAAAGATATTTTTAAAATATAGTGCTATTTAATTACTTACTTCAACTGCCAGTATAAATAAATTAAACCAACATATTAAATTAATAGTTAAATTAACTATAATATAACGATTTTAAAATAAATTAGGTTAACTAAAATTAACTAATTTTTACATGGTACAAATTGTATTAACATAACATAATATATATTATAGGAACTTTTTTATGGGTCAAAGGGGGAACGAATTTGCCCTCTTAAGACCGTTATTTTATCGTTTTAAATTAGTTTTACTGCTATTTGTAGTTCTTTCCGCTGGCCGAACGTTTGCCCGCGCCGACTGCGACATATCTACCATTCCTGAATCTATCCCAACCGCAAAGGCCGCTACGATCAGTATGAGGCGTTCATTCAAATCCCCGATTCAACGCCTCCGGAATTTATTCCCTTTGGGGTTATAAGGATGAAAACTGTCAGGATTGGTCGGTTTTGGAATACGAATTCAGGTCATGGCCGTCACGCCGCAGCTTTTAGTTCCGCATTTTTCTTTTGCTTTCCGACCAACAGCGCCATAGCTGAACGGAGTTGAGGCAAATGCTTATAACCGCTCACCATATTTAGCCGCGGCTCAATCTGTAAAAGCGCCGTTGCAACCCATCGTTGCCTCTGCTCGCTATTCTTCCAGTTGTCCGAAAACTTTCCTTGTCTATCGAAAAAACGAAAATAACTTCCAATATGCGATCCTGAAAAAATAAAATTTAATGTCCCTTGACAAATTGTATTTTATAAACTACAATAAAAAGGTCGAAATATGATGCAAATGAAAAAAAAGACGATTCTTAACTATGTGGCAGAAAACGGTAAAAATGTTTTCACGGAATGGCTTAGTGGCTTAAAAGATGTTCAAGGCAGAGCGATCATTCGTAAAAGGATTGATCGAATTGAAGAAGGTAATTTTGGAGATCATGCTTATGTTGGTCATGGGGTTTGGGAACTTCGAATTTTTTACGGTCCTGGCTATCGGCTCTATTATGGTGAAGTTGGTGTAGTAATTGTGCTTTTGCTTTGTGGCGGAGATAAAAGTACACAGAAAACGGATATCCGTAAAGCTCAAGAATATTGGGCAGATTATAGGAGGTAAATATGAAACGAGCAGTTCCATACCACAATGATCTTATGAAAGCCTTATCAAATTCAACAGAGGCCGCGGCTTATCTCAACGCTGTTGCCGAGGATCAAGACATTAAGTTTTTGTTAAAAGCGCTTCGAAATGTTGTTGAAGCGCAAGGCGGTATAACAAAATTATCTAAAAAAACAAAACTGAGTCGGACTCAACTTTATAGAACTCTTTCAGTTGATGGTAATCCTGAAATCACCACTTTGGATGCTATCCTTAAAGTTTATAACATTCGGATTGGATTTTATTCGGAAGAACAGGTCCAACGCCGGCATGCCGCCTAAATTATTTAGTACCGTTGCGCGTAAGCCTTTGTTTTCCAGTCGATATGCTAGGCAAAAACTACCGGAATAAAAATTATCCCTTTCTGCTATGTCGTTGCATAAACGACCTTTTTAAAGTCAATTTACCTGTAAGTCCCTTCATTCCGTAAAGAACATGTTTTTAAGTAGACAATGTGACCAATAATATCGTAACGAAATCGGAATCGATTAAATCGGATTCGATATTGTGCTTGCCCCGCTGGAATACCTTTAAGTTTGGCGATTGAATGCATCCCATATGTTCCCGGAAGATGATTGAATTAAAGGAGGGCGGGATAATAAACTTTTTCCACCCTGCCTCTTGACAGTTGTTCCCATTCATGGTAACCTTTAAGTGAGAATTTAGAGCATATGTAAGTTCAGGGTATGCTCCCCCAATGGAGCTCGGGGAGTTAAATGAAAAAAGGATTGCCCAATAGTTTATTGGTTTTAAAAAATGACTAAATCTCGCTCTATGATAATCTATCCAAAACCAGAAGATATTTTATTCCATGAGGGACGTTATTTTACCGTAGAATGGTTTTATTTGGAAAATGGTAAACTTCCGGCGTTTGAATATTATCGCCGGCTAAGTGAGGTAGATCAACATAAGTTAAAACTGGTTGTTAAATATATTGCCGATAACCCATATGGGACAAAACTACCATTGACGATGTATCGAATAGAAGATCATCATAATAAGATATTTGCTTTTAAACCACGTGCGGAGAGATATTTTAACTTCATGATGAAAGGATCCGTCATTATTATTACAAATGCTTATCACAAGCACTCTAATAAAATGACAAAACAAGACTTGGAGGAATTGCAAACTTCTATTCGCTATAAATTAGACTATGTCCGTCGTGTAAAGGAGGGTGCGTATTATGAGGCATAAATGGAAAATCAAAGGACAAATTGAAAGAGATCTTCAAAACCCTGAATATAAAAAGCGTTTTGATATGGACTATGAAGCCTTTAAATTAGCGGTTCAATTTCTTTTAGCGCTTGAAAAAAAACATTGGTCTTACTCTGACTTAGCTCGTGCAATTGGAACACAGAAGGGTCATATCTCAAGGGATTTAAAGGGTGGCGGACTTCGTACGGCATCAATATCGCGCATTTCAAAAATAGCCAATGCCCTTGATCTTAAGTTTTTTGCGGTTTGTGTGTCTGATAAAAAAGTAAAGGCAGCAACCCCAATTATAAAAAAACTTATCGCAGCATGAACGACGTTTTCTACCGTAGACGGGAGGGATGATCAAAAGCAACAATTAAAAACACTTAATAAAATTATTTAATTCGATCAAACTGCGCATCCCGCAATGGATGTTTCCGGAGAGTCAATCTTTTTTTTAGTTGAAATTCTTGTCATGGCCGTCATGCCGCAGCTTTCAGTTCCGCATTTTTCTTTTGTTTCCCGATCGATAGCGCCATAGCGGAACGAAGCTGAGGCAGATGATGATAACCGTTCACCGTCCTTAGCCGCGGCTCAATTTGCAAAAGCGCCGTCGCAACCCACCGGTGCCTCTGCTCGCTATTCTTCCAGTAATCCACGCGGTCGGTATAAATTCCCAGCAAGCTGTTCACGTTCTCGATCGCATTCGTCGTCTTAAAACTCCTCCCCAGTTTCTCGAACATTCCCAGACGGTGAAGCGTAAGCGTCTCCTCCAAGCCTTCCTCCAGACTGTTCACCGCTGAGATGTTGACCTCACTCAACTCGCGCTTGATCGTCTCAAGCGCCTTCTTTGCCGTCTCATACGTTGGCTGCTCGTAGGCCCCCTGGAGCTTGCGGCGGAACTCGTCCTGCCGCGCCTTCGGCAAATACTTCAACACGTTCTCGCGTTTATGCCACTGGCATCTCTGGATCACCGCCAGTTCGCCTAGTATTTTCTTGACCCCCTTGTATAACCCTTTGCCGCCATCGATGATGCACAGGATCGGATCGTCCGCATGCAGGCCGCGGTCCAGCAAGCTCCGCACAAAGTCCCGGCACACAACGTGGTTTTCTGTCGAGGTTTTCACAATCCCCAGGATGATCTTTTTACCCGTGATCGTCACGTCCAGCGCCACCACGATCTCGTGATCCGTTGAGAAATGTTTGCCGTCCAAAAAGATCGCCACAAGGTAAATAGAAAGTGGGAGGTTCCCTTTCCTGTCTTTCGCAAAAAAGCTAAAAATCAGTTAAGGTTGTTTAGTCAGGAGTTTATTGCGACTTTAACACGGTTGCGGCTTCCTCTAACTTCCTCGCAATGCTTTCGCTGACTTTAACGAACTCTCCCTGCGTGCCGAATAAGAGCAGCAAGTCAAAGTCACTAAAGTCCAAATCTGCTGAACTCACAGCGTCTAATGACGTGGTGAGGAACGCGATCTTTTTGCCGCGCCACAATGGGTTAGCCTTTAACCACACATTGAGCTTCTGCAACACCAGTTTACCGGAACCGTCCAGCCAGTCTGCGCTCGCTATCACAAACCGGTTTTCTAACGATTTCGTGTCTAACCCTTCGGCGCGCATCTGATCCAACATCAGCCCGTTGTCTTGCTCCTTGCTGACTACCAGCAGCAGCTCTTTTCCCATCTCTTGGGCAAGCCGCACTTTACTCATGTATCGGGGATCCCACCCGTTCCGTAAGTCTATTGTCAGCAGAGCGTTGCTCTGCAGGAGCGCGGTATCGTCCTTCACCCCGCCGTCCCGGGCGATCTCTGCGTTAATTTCCCGGGCGATCGCATTGATCTCACGGTTGGACGCGATTGCCGCCGGAGCCTCTTCCCCAATCAGCTTTGCGATCTCCGCAATGGCCTTTGTCTCCGCTTCTAACCGCTGCTCTTGCTCATTATGAAACTGCGATTGATGCCGAGTAATGGCTTGCTTTAAGCCCCCC
>JAHFBY010000366.1 GCA_023249835.1 Elusimicrobiota bacterium
AATATAGTTTATAATTCGGCTGGGTTCATGAGCGCGTGGCAAGAGAAACAGGCTAACGGAGAGCCGGTAAGCGCAGCTGATTGGGAAAGCAATTTAAACGGAAATCGAAGCGTAGTGTCGAGCGTAAACTATGACGCGCTGGGGCGAGCGGATTACCGGGTAGAGCAGAGATATTGGAGCGATTTTGGCGGAGGAGAGATTCCCGGGCTAGACAGCGGGTGGAAGAACGGGGACGCGACGTACAGTCAATCCTTGTCCTATCAAGGGGAAACCGAGCGCATTGGCGCGACGGCAACGCGGGTAGAAGGCAGCGGATCGCATGCGGTATGGGAAAGTGGGCATATTGATTACCGATCGATCGAAACCGGATATCAGTACGACGCGCAAGGGCGGCAAGTAGAAAGCTGGAGTTTAAGTCTAGCGCCGTTACAGTACGACTACTGGTATTACGAATTGGTAGGCGGAGGCAACGTTACTAAACAGGCGGCCGGACAAAAGACGAGCGCTGCCGCCTTGACGCATACAAATATTTTGCAGTTTGACGGGATGGGCAGGGCGGATAAGACCTATAGCCTCAGCTGGCGCGACGATGGCAACGGGACGTATACGGAATCATCGGATCAGAACATTCAATACAATGGATTAGGATTAAGGTCGGAAAGCAGCGCGGAGAACAAAACCTATTTAGGGTTAAGGGCTTATCCGGATGGCGGGGACGACGCGGGCCCAGTCTACAGCTCTTTAGCGGAAACGCTGACCAGCGGAGCGCTTTTGAACGTTGCGAGCCAGGTGACGGGGAGTTATTGGGGCGCGCTAAAATCATACCGGGACGAGGTGGGCGTATGGCGAAGGGAATGGAACAGCAGCGGACACAGCGTTTACGTTTATGACGAGAAAGGAAACGTAGACGCGACAGCAAGTCAAAATCAAACGAACCTGGGCGGGGAAGGAAACCTGATGCAGGCGGACGGCGGCTGGTTGGAAGGGTTGAGCACAGCTTACCAGATAGTAGACTTATCGTTGTCATTTATCTCTTTTAGCCCGGTAATAATAGCGGTCATAGTACCATTGCGAATTGGTTTGGCAGCCGGAATGGCGAAGTTAAGCAATCAAGACATCGGAGAAGCTGCAAAGGATAAAGCGATAGAGGCAACGACCGATGCTGCGGTAAACACAATAACAGCTGGGGCAGCCACAGCAGCAAAAACAGCAAAAACAGCAAAAGCAGCACAAGCAACAGCAAAAACAGCAGAAGCAGCAGCAAAAGCAGCAAAAGCCGTAGAAGCAGCAGCAAAAGGGGTTAGTCTTGGAGCAAAGTTTGGCCGGATCGTAGCGATTACCGCTATAAGGGTAGCAGAGTCAGCGGCACTGGGCCGGACCAAAAGTGAAGATTTATGGAAGAGCGCGGCATCGGGAGCGCTGGAAGGAATAGGGCGAGGCGTTGCCGCAAGTGAATCTATAGGTTTGACTAATAAAATGACATTGATAGGGGGCCTAAACACAGCGGCGGCTAACGTGAACGGAGTTAAAGACGGCCGGACGTTAGCGTTTGTGGGTGTGGCGGGAGCGTTAAGCGTTGGCGTGCAAGCGATGGGTAGCGGTATGGTAGGAAAAACCGTTGAGTTATCCATAAGCCAACAGTTTTTAGCGGCAGTACAAAACGCTGTAGTGGGGGAGGTGGTGGGACGGATCATCGCTAATAATGTCAAAGGAACAGAAGGGCGGATGGTTGCAGCGCTGGCGGCGCAAGTTTTGATGGGCTATATATCAAGTGAGACGAGAAGTGAGAAGCAGGGCGGGGAACGCGTTGCGCAGTATTTTAAAAATAATAGGTTTGGGAACAGCGCCTTTGGCATACAGATGCAAAGGGCGGTGATGAGGGAACAGCAAAAAGAGTTGAGGGCGAAATCCGCGGAGATGTACCGTTCCGGGAAAGGCGAAGAAGAAGTCAACAACAGTATTAAAGAGGAAAGCACGAACTTGTCTTATGGTTTAAACGCAAGCGTGGAGTTGGGAGGATTAGGCGGGCTGATAGGAGTGAAAGGGTTGAAAGATAAGATTTTTAATAAAGACCCTCAGGATCAATTGGTGGACAAGAAAGTCCAAGAAGCGGCAATGAAATCCGTGAAAGACAATAAAGGATTTTTGTCAACGCTTAAAGATTTTTCTAAGGTTTTAGGAAAAGAGTTATTAAATCTAGCATTGGATACGGCCATCAACGGGAGCGGATTATCGGGAACTATAGAAATCGGCAAAAAGTTGTCTGCGAAATTAGAGTTAATGTCCAAGAGCGCGCAAAAAGGGCGGGGAGAAAAAGAGAAAGCAGAGGGATTAAAAACGGCCGCGGAAGCATCCGCGGTAAAGAGGCAGGAACAGGAGCAAGAAAATAAACTGCAAATAACGGTAAACAGCAAAGAGTCACAACGGTCAAATGAGTTCAGTTCAGGAGATGAGGACAGAAGCGCAGAGTACGTTAAAGTCAGCCGCGAGCGCGAAGAGCAGGGCGGGATCCATTTAAGCAAGGAGGAGGCCGAGGGCGTGTTGGGGAGGATGGCCGGGGTTAAGGTAAATGAAGGAATAATTGCAGAGTTCGACAATAACCTTTTAGGGAAAGCCAAGGAACTCTTGGGCGGAAACGTGCAGTGGATCGGGGTAGAAAAAAACGGCAACAAGATGGTGCTGGCCTTTGATAAGAATAAAGGGATCGTTGGCGCGGTAACAAAGAATGCGTCCGGAGCCAACGAGTTGATGCAAATGAATTTCACCTACGACGCGTCTGGCAAAGTGCTGGTTACCAAAGGCAAGGCGCTGGTAGATTTTGGCACAGGCAAAGAGCGGGAGATAAACTACGAGCGGGCGGCCCAAGGGACAGAGGAATATAAAAATGCGATGGGGGCTGTGAAGACTCAACTGGAAG
>JAHFBY010000037.1 GCA_023249835.1 Elusimicrobiota bacterium
CAATGTCCGCTAAAACCGCGGTTGCGCCGCAATGAGCAATAACCGCGATGGTTGCGACGAATGTGTGACTTACAGTAATTACTTCGTCCCCGGGTTTAATGCCCAGCGCATAAAGCGGCAAGAATAAGGCGTCCGTGCCGCTGCCCACGCCAACAACTTCCTTAACCTTCAAAAAGCCGGCCAGCTCCTTTTCCAATTCCCGAACCGCATCCCTTAAAATATAACTTCCCGTTGCCAGCACGCCTTCTACGGCGGCAAGGACCTCTTTTTCCATTCCCCGGTACTGCGCAGGAAAATTCGTGTAGGGCACTCTATATGTTGGATTCACAATCGCTCCCTTTCCAATAGTTCTTAACGCATTTTATAAATATACCACCCTTCCCCGCTTTCCACCAGGGGGAAAGATGCGTCTAAAATCTGTTTATGCGCAGGTTCTGCATAAGGCGCGAATCGGTACTCGGAAACGTGAAAGTAGTAGTCCGGCTGCGTATATTTATTGCGGTCCCATTGATCCTTTTCAAAAAACCATTTTGCGCCGGCATAGTTGCGCTCCAATGCTGATTTTGGCTCTAATCCGCCAATGGCCCATTCATCTGTAAAACAGGAAACATAAGATGGAAAAATATTGGTATAAAATGTTCCACCGGCATATTTTTGTAGCGCCAATGAACCGGGAATCGCTTGCGGGAGATTTTGGTTATATGCGTCAAGCTTACTCCGCAACATAGCGGCCAGGGCTAGAACCAAGGCCAGTCTGCTTACCCATTGCCGCGCGCGGGAAGAGGGACTGCCAAGATTGAGCAAACCGGCAAAAAGCAGTCCCCACCCTAAATTGACAAGCGAAGTTAATAATAGATACGGCGTGGCTCCAAAATAATTAGCCGCGTGGTTTTGGAAAACAATGTCCCAAGACAAAGCGGCCGCTATTAATATGACAATTTTTTTCCCGAAATCCGGGACATCAAACCTCAGACTTAACCGGGGAAAAATAAATTGAAACAAAGCAACTACAGGCAAAAACGCCAAGAGGATCATACCCATAGCCCCTTCTTTAGACAAAAAACCTTGAGCCATCAATTTAAAGGCTTGCGGCCGATTTAGCGGAGCGTCAAACTCAGAGGTGTAGAGGATGATGCCGTTACGAGTGTAATAGTCCATAACAACCCTGGGATCAATCAGTCCGGCGGACTTTTTAATGTTGATGAACTGTTCATAGAGCCAAACTTCTGGTCCAATTGCAGCCATAACCCTCAAACTGTGCAGGCCAAATAAAAGAACCGGCGCGCCAAAAATCAGCGCAAAGTATTTAAACCTGATCCGGTGTACGCCCGAAAGGTAAAAGGAGATAAGACAAATCGATATAAAAAGAGCATGGATTAAGGTCACGGCTCCGGAAACAAAAAAGCAACTAAAACCAAAAACCAGGTGGAACCGGGCGCGCGCGGATAACGCCAGACCCGCGGGAATGGACAAATAATGGTAGAGCGCGCCAAAAATCACCAGCCAGTGCAGGTAATGGCAACTGCTATCGCTATAAGACAAAACTCCCAAATAGCTGACCGCGTTAGCCAGGAGCCCAAATAGCGCTATTTTTTCATTGAAAAGCTTGCGCAAACAAAGAAAAAAATAGAACTGCCCCAATAAAAAAAAGGGAATGAAGCAGGCCTTAATCCAGTGCAAGTTAAGCAGTCCGCAAGACTGCAAAAAGCTATGCGCCAGCGCGGCTGAGGTGGGAAAATGGGTATAGAGTTTGGGGTGGGACGCGAGATCCCTTCCCGCGGCATAATCGTCCATGAACAGGGTCCGCCAAAACCCTGCCCTCACAAAATTCCGGCCAGCCACATACGCCTGAGCGTCTTCCTCCCAGGTTTGTTGCGACCGAAAATTTTCTGTTGAGTTCCAAAGCGCTACTGATAAAACAGCGCTTGCTGCCATGATCGCGGCCAAGGCCCAGGTCCACTTCACTGTATATTTTCCAAAATCCTCGTTACTCGAGCGGGAACGCCCTTGACCACTGCGCCGGGAAGAACATCTTTAGTAACCACTGCGCCCGCGCCAATGATCGCGCCCGCGCCAATGGAAACTCCAGGTAAAATAATTGCGCCCGTTCCTACCCAAACGTCCGCGCCAATAGCAATGGGCGCCGTGCAGACCAATTTGGCCTTTACGTAAGGGTGTTGCGCCAAGCGAGAATGGTTGGGCGCCGAAGCAGCAACCAGGGAAACGTGGTTGCCAAAAGCGGACCGGTCCCCAATCGAGACCATGGGTTTATAATCGTCTAAGACCACCATTCCAATGCTAATGAACACCTCCGCGCCGACCTTTACGCCTGAAACGCGCAAAGCTTCGCTGCGAATTTTGGAGTCAGGGTGAAACGAGCCGATCCAACGTTGCTTTTGAACTCTTAACCCTTCTAAAAGCGCTCTTACTTCCTCTAAAGGCATTTCATCGCTATGAAAAAGAAGTTTTTCTAAATTATCCATAAATATCCCCAACCAAATTCCAAATTGCCGTCACTACATTTTTAACATTTTTTAACCTAAACGCTTTGCTGTTGCCAGTTGGCCTTTCTTGGATAGGAACGCCGACTTCAACGTAGCTGCGCCCTTTTCGGATCAATTTAATCAAGGCTTCGGCTTGATAAGCGAAGCTATCGGTTTTAATCTCAATAGAATTTATTATTTCTGTCCGATGCAAAACACATCCGTTGTAATAGCGCAACCGCAATTTAAAAAGAGCGTTGAGCAGCAGAACAAAGCAACTAGAAATCAAACGGCGCAAAACAGGCCGTACGTATGGATTGGACGTATGCGGAATAACGATTTCAGCCTGGCCGGTAAAACTAAATATTTTTTCAAAACTGGTTTTTAGACCTTCGTTGTCTCCCGGCACCATGATCACATATTCACAATCGGCCAGGCGAACGCCTTCCTTATAACAATACCCCAATCCCTTGGGATGGTCGTGATGGATGACTTGCAGGTTGGAAAACGACTTCGCCAGTCTTTCGGCGACTTCCCCGGTGCGGTCACGGCTGCCGTCGTTGAAAATAGCGATATGACATTCGCCAAACTTAATCTTTGCCGCTTCCCGAACCATCTCCACGGTTGGTCCAATATTTTTTTCCTCATTTAATGCCGGGACAATGACAAACAGTGAATTTTTTTTCAAGCTACACACCGCATAGTCGTTCGAAATATAAATTATTTAGGTATGGTAACATTTTTTAATCCATCTAAGAAGTTAAATCATGCTCTTGATAAACTCCAATCAATCCGCACGTTCGTTCATAACGGCCTGTACATCATAGACCAACTGCCGGACGTTGCTCTTAAAGAATTTTTTGACGGCTCCCCAATCAGGGCGCTGGCTGCCGCTGTAATTAACTTCCGGGTCTAGGTCCGCATCGAAGAAATAGGTTAACCCTTTTCCAATATTTATCGGATTGACCCTCTCAATGCCGTAACGTCCCAACATATTTAACGCAATTTTTCGAAACGGAAAGTCTTGCAAAATAAAGTAAAGGTCAACGAAATCCTTGCGCGACCCGCGTTGACATACCGCTACAATTTTCATCGAGGCTATATCTAGAATATGGGCCACGGCCATTTTATGGATTTTTATTGTTCTCTCAATAAAAGGATACGGGTATTGAAAAAAAGAGGCTTTAACGCCGTTGATCAATAAATGCAGCGTGCCTTGGCTTTCCGCTTGCAGGTCATAAATAACTTTATTTTGTTTTAGCTGGTCTAAAATGAAATTGGCGTTAATGGGTTTTTGTGTGAAGAAATCCAAATCAATTGATATTCGATGATTGAGTTGGTAGGCTAAGGCCGTGCCTCCGGCAAGGATAAAATCATGACTGTTCGCAATATTTTTTATCTTTTTTAACGTGCGGTCCACCAGAGCCGGTACAGCATTAGCCCTCACTCTATTGTCCAAACCACGTCAGCCAAAAAATTGCGGATTTTCGCGACAGCCTCCTGGAGGTGTGGAGCACGCCTAGAATTTTGTTAATGGGATACACCCTTTGCAGCCACTCCGCCGCCTCTAACTTCCCCAATTCCAACACTCTTTCAATAATATAATTCGCATTTCTATTGATATTGATTCGCCCCGGGTCAACGTCCCAAAATAAACCATAATGCGTTGACGGCATAACCCGCGAACAGCGAAAAACATCAACTAGCGCTGACACTTTGGCGTCAGCCAACGCGCCTAAATAACGCTGGGCAACTTTTTTGCCCGCGCGGTAGGCGTGATAAGCATATTTTCGTCCATTGACTGTTTTTATAACAATTCCCACGCTTTTATTATACCAAACAATGTGGTATAAATCAATGGAAAACTTTTTCGGTATCTCTTTAGTGCTCCTCAAAAGTTGAATCATGTATAATATATGAACTCTATAAAGTTATGAAAATGAACCTTTTGAATTTATTGCAAGAGCGGGTCGTTGTCTTTGACGGCGCCATGGGCACAAACTTACAAACCCAGAATTTGCGGCCGGAAGATTTTGACGGCAAAGATGGCTGCAACGAATATTTGGTGCTCACTAAACCCGACGCCGTGGCCAAAGTGCATCGGGATTTCTTTTTGGCCGGCTGCGACGCTGTAGAAACCGACACTTTTGGATCCAACCGCATTGTTCTGGCCGAATACGATCTGGCGGACCGCGCCATTGAACTTAACGTTAAAGCAGTGCAATTGGCGCGCCGGGTAGCTTTTGAGTTCTCCACGCCGGAGAAACCCCGGTTTGTCATTGGGTCTATTGGACCCACCACCAAACTCCCCACCTTGGGACACATTAGCTTTGGTGATATGCATTTGGCTTTTAAAGAACAAATAACCGGGCTCCTCCAAGGCGGAGCGGACGCACTGTTGATTGAAACCGCCCAGGACATGCTGCAAGTTAAAATTGCGGTTATCGCAGCGTTGGATGTCTTTAAAGAGCTTAACCAACGAATACCCTTAATGGTGCAAGTAACCATGGAGCAGACCGGCAATATGCTTTTAGGCACTGAAATGCAGGCGGCGCTAGCAACATTGGAACCCTATGCCGTGGACATCATTGGCATGAACTGCGCTACCGGCCCCAAAGAAATGGTAGAAAACGTTCGCACTTTAAGCGAACAGTCCGGCCGCCCGATATCTCTGCTGCCCAACGCCGGACTGCCTGAAAACGTAGGCGGACATGCGCATTACAAGCTCACTCCAACCGAACTTGCGGATTACCACGAACGCTTTGTTAAAGAGTTTGGGGTCAACATCGTTGGCGGCTGTTGCGGAACCACGCCCGCACACTTGGCAGAAGTAGCCAAGCGAGTCAAAGGGTTAGTTCCCAAAGCGCGCAACGTTCCCAGGATTCCGCGGGCTTCAAGCCTATATGAGAGCGTACTTTACCGGCAAACTCCCCCCCCCTTACTAATTGGTGAACGCACCAACGCCAACGGCAGTCGCAAATTTAAACAACTTTTAGAGCGGGAAGACTACGACGCTATTGCTGCCATGGGCAAAGAGTCCGTGCGCGAAGGATCTCACATGCTCGACGTTTGCTGCGCTTACGTGGGCCGCAACGAAACTTTAGATATGAACGAGGTGATCACGCGGCTCAACCAGCAAGTGACCGTGCCGATATTAATCGACTCTACGGAAGCGCCGGTCATTGAAGAATCGCTTAAACGCATCAGCGGTAAAGCGATCATCAATTCCATTAACCTCGAAGACGGCGAAGAGCGCATGGCTAAGGTATGCCCCATGGCCAAACGCTATGGCGCGGGACTCATCGCGCTTACCATTGACGAGAAAGGGATGGCCAAGGAAAGCGCCAAAAAAACTGAAATCGCCGGACGAATCTATGAACTAGCCACTAAAAAATACGGTATCCACGGCGAGGACCTTTTTTTTGATACCCTCACCTTTACCTTGGGATCTGGTGAGGATGAGTTCCGTAACGCCGGCATGGAAACGATTCAAGCAATCCGCGAGATTAAAGCGCTCTACCCGGAAGTTAACACTATTTTAGGCGTTAGCAACATTTCTTTTGGTTTAGACCCAGAAGTGCGCCATATTTTAAACAGCGTTTTTCTCCACTACGCGATAGAAGCGGGTTTGGACGCGGCGATCGTGCACGCCTCTAAAATCACCCCCTATTTTAAAATTGATCCGGAAATTCGCGAACTCGCCCGCAGGCTGGTGTTCAACGAACGCGTGGAGGGCTCCGACCCTCTTCACGCCCTGCTCGAGTACCACCAAAAGTTAAAGGGCACATTTACCGCTAAGCGCAAAGAAGATAAATCCTTGCCGCTGGAAGAATCTTTAAAAAATAAAATTGTGGACGGTTCAAGAGAAAACTTGGAAGCGGAGTTGGAACAAGCGCTTAAAAAATATAGTCCCCTAGAAATCATCAACGACATCCTCATGGGCGGAATGAAAGTGGTGGGCGAACTTTTTGGTTCAGGCCAAATGCAGTTGCCCTTTGTGCTGCAATCAGCCGAAGTAATGAAAAAAGCCGTTGCCTATTTAGAGCCCTTTATGGACAAAGTGGGCGGAACAGAAAAAGGGCTCATGGTCCTGGCTACAGTCAAAGGGGATGTTCACGACATTGGCAAAAATTTAGTCGATATCATCTTGACCAACAACGGCTATAAAGTGGTGAACCTAGGAATTAAACAGCCCGTAGAAAGCATCCTGCAAGCGGCAACAGCCCAAAAAGCCGACGCCATTGGAATGTCCGGGCTGCTAGTGAAGTCCACCTTGGTTATGAAAGAGAATTTAGAAGAGATGGAAAAGCGCGGAATACATACCCCGGTGCTTTGCGGTGGAGCTGCGCTCACCCGCAAATATGTGGACGAGACCTTAAAAAGCGTTTATTCCGGACCGGTATTCTATGCCAACGACGCCTTTGCCGGGTTGCGATTCATGGACGATATAAAAAATCCCGCGGCAGTCCAAGAACGCTTGGCAGCTCAAACCGCGCGCGCCAATAACGCTAAAACTGCCGGACCAGGGTCTGCAGCGGTTGCGGTTTTGCCGGCGCGCTCAGACGTCCCAGAAGACAATCCGGTTCCAACCTCTCCGTTTTGGGGATATAAAATTTTAAAAAATATCCCTTTGCGCGAGCTCTTTCCTTATATAAATAAAACCGCGCTCTTCAAAGGCCAATGGCAGTTCAAGCAAGCAGCTCTCTCTGAGGAACAATATGCGGATTTACTCAAAACCAAAATTGAGCCGTTATTTGCCGAACAACAAGAAAAATGTGTCCGCGAAAAAATTTTAGACCCTAAAGTAATTTATGGCTACTATCCCTGCTCTTCGGAAAATGATGACTTGGTGCTTTTTGACGAAAATCAGGTTACAGAGATGGCGCGCTTTACCTTTCCCCGGCAAAGGTCCGCGCCGCACCACTGCATCTCTGACTTTTTCCGCCCCCGCAAAAGCGGACAAACTGACGTTGTTGGGTTCATGTGCGTCACCATGGGCAGCCGAGCCACCGAAGTGGAACGCGAACTTTTTAAAAATCACAAGTACACGGACTATCTTTACTTGCACGGCATTTCGGTGGAAACCACGGAAGCCTTGGCCGAATATGTCCACCGCATGATCCGGCGCGATTGGCAAATCCACGGCGCGGACGGTCCCGACACTCAGTCCCTATTTCACCAAAAATATATCGGTTCACGTTACAGTTTTGGCTACCCGGCCTGCCCCAATTTAGAGGACCAAAAAAAGCTCGCAACCTTTTTTCCTTTAGAAAAAATTGGCGTGGCACTTTCTGAAGAGTTTCAGTTAGAGCCTGAACAGTCCGTCACAGCAATCGTAGTTCACCACCCCCAAGCCAAATATTTTTTGATCTAACAAAATATTTTCATCCCTACTTGACAGCCTTTACGTAAGTGTACTATAATAGCACTCAAGAAGTGAGAGTGCTAAAGTTCAATGGGCGCTCTCACCATTATTTTTCCCTTATCATTAGCACTCAAAATTATTGAGTGCTAATATTGATCGGAACAGAGTAAACAGTTTGAAGTAATGAGCGGACATCTACAATCGAAATAGGAGGACGTACAAACATGGCAACAGCGACATTAAAGAAAATTAAACCCTTGGCAGATCGCGTATTGGTCAAGGCAGTGGAAAAAGAAGAATTGCATAAAAGTGGAATTATCATACCGGAAACTGCAAAAGAAAAGCCCCAGGAAGGCGAAGTGATTGCAACCGGACCGGGAAAACGGGACGACAAAGGAACTGTGATCCCCATGGACGTGAAAACTGGAGACCGCATTCTTTATGGTAAATATTCTGGAACCGAGATCAAGTTAGACGGGGAAGAATATTTGATCATGCATCAAGACGACATTTTAGGAATTCTATAATTTAATTACAGAGGAGAAATTAATATGGCAAAACAAATAGTTTATTCAGACGACGCAAGAAAAGCGATTAAAGCAGGCGTAGACAAATTGGCCAACGCGGTTAAATCCACTTTGGGGCCCAAGGGACGATACGTCATTTTGGACAAGAAGTTTGGATCGCCCTCAGTCACTAACGATGGCGTGACCATTGCCAAAGAGATTGAGTTGGAAGATCCGTTTGAAAATATGGGTGCGCAACTCGTGCGCGAAGTGGCTTCTAAAACCAACGATATCGCGGGCGACGGAACCACCACTGCGAGCGTCTTAGCGCAAGCCATTGTTGCCGAAGGTTTCCGCAACATTACCGCCGGCGCAAACGCCTCCCACATTAAGCGGGGCATCGATAAAGCCGTGGAAGCGGTTGTAAAAGAATTAAAAAGAGTGGCAAAGCAGATTAATTTAGATGGCAAAGCTGGCGCGAAAGAAGAGATCGCGCAGATCGCCACCATCTCGGCCAACGACAAAGTGATCGGAGACTTGATCGCTGAAGCAATCCTTAAAGTAGGCAAAGACGGCGTGATCACCGTAGAAGAAGGCAAGTCCGCGGAAACCACGCTCGAAGTGGTGGAAGGCATGCAGTTTGACCGCGGATACGTCTCTCCTTATTTCGTGACTGACGCGGAGAGAATGGAAACCGTGCTCGAAGACGCCTACATCATTATCACCGATAAGAAAGTCTCGGCCATGCCGGACCTCTTGCCCGCAGTGCAGAAGATTGCGGAAACCGGCCGTCCGTTCCTATTGATCGCCGAAGAAGTAGAAGGCGAAGCTTTGGCAACAATGGTGGTTAACCGACTCCAAGGACGCCTGCGCTGCGCTGCAGTTAAAGCCCCTGGCTTTGGCGACCGCAGAAAGGAAATGCTAAACGACATCGCCACCCTAACTGACGGGAAAGTGATTTCCGAAGAGTTGGGCATTAAGCTGGAAAAAGCAACGCTCGAAATGTTCGGCAA
>JAHFBY010000367.1 GCA_023249835.1 Elusimicrobiota bacterium
TCAATCCCCAAACGCGGTCAATCGAGACCGAAACCTTGGGTTCTTTTACGCAGTATCCCTTAAAATTAGCTTGGGCCGTAACCATCCACAAGAGCCAGGGAAAAACCTTTGACCGCGTGGCCATAGACATGGGCCGCGGCGCTTTTGCACACGGACAAACCTATGTGGCTTTGAGCCGGTGCACCTCAATGGAAGGCATGACGCTGGCAAAACCTATGCAAAAGACAGATATTTGGACCGACTGGAGAATTGTTCGGTTTATGAGCAACACTAGAATCGAAATACCCCAACTCCAAAGTTAGCGGACGCGGTATTTTTGTTGTTAAGCGGTCTGTTTTAGAGGTTTAAGGAACCCTTCCAAATTAATGGCGGGAGAGATTTTTTTGACTTTTGCCAGTACGGCGTTTTTTTCATCTTCACCTTGAGCCGCCATAAACTTCCGGCGCATTAAAGAAAGTTTAATTTTTCTTTGCTTTTTCTTTCGCAGTTCTTTTTCCCGCATAACGTTTGCCATAATTTCACCTCTTTTAATATAAATAAATGGGTTAAGGTATTGATCTATTTTAGCATTTTCTGCGGCTTACTGCATAACTTCTAGCGGCAAGAGCTTTTCGATATGGTTTTTTAAGGTTTGTAAATTGACTGGTTTGGCCAACATGGCGTTGGAAAGTTTAACCGCCGGGTCCACTTCGTCGCTGTCCACAAAGGAGGACAACAATATCACCGGAATATCAGCGGTGGCCTTATTAGCGCGAATTAATTTTAGCAGATCTGTTCCCATGATCCCGGGCATGATGATATCTAAAAGGATTAGGTCGGGCTTGTAGTACCCGATCTCTTGCATAGCGTTTTTGCTGCCGCGCAAAAGCAAAGTGTCAAAACCAAAAGACCGGCAAAATTCAGAATAGAGTTCGGCCACAGACCGTTCATCTTCAATGATTACAACGCGCTTTTTGCTGGATTGTTCCATTATTGTAAATTCTACTTTAATTGTCTCAAAAAAGCAAGCTTATTTTTAACATTTGTTTGGATTTATCAATTAGACTTTTTTTATACGGCGGCAGTGCCCAAAACTAAATTGAGCGTTTCGCGCAGCGTTTTTAAGTGCACAGGTTTAGAAAGTTTGCCAACGGTTAACGGCAACGACTCTTGGGCAAGTTCAGAATCCGCAAATGAGGAGATAATAATGACCGGGATATTTTTGGTGCTTTCGGTGCTTTTTAAAATTTTCAACAATTCGCTGCCTAAAATTTCCGGCATCATCAAATCTAGGAGGATTAAGTCCGGGCCGTAATTTTCAATTTTTTGGATCAGCTTTCTGCTGCCGCGCAAGAGCCTGGTTTCAAATCCAAAGGACTTGCAAAAAGCGCTTACCATCTCGGCTACGGTCTTTTCATCGTCTATGATGACAATTCGCTTTTTGCCGCTACCCATAAGGGCGCCTCCGGTTAAGAGTTATTGCTGCAGCGCAAAAGTTATCGCGCTTTGGATCATTTGATCCAATTTTTGAGTCGCGTTTTTATCTGTTTTAAGCTCTAGCATTAAGGTACTCAGATTGTACAGGGAGTTTTTGTTTTTGACAAGACCTTGCCAGGAAATAATTTCGTACGCCCAAACCAACGCGTTAGGCCAAGACTTTAAGGCGGTAACAGGCGATGGCACAGTGGTTAAAAACCGTTTTCCAAACATTTTTTGAATAGCGGACAGTTGACCTGCCGCCTGACCGGAATATTCCAGCACGAACCGGACGTTTACCCCGTTAGATCCTAAACGTTCAGCGTTTTCCATTAACTTTTTTGCAATGACCCCAATGGCAGGGTCAGACAAATTTGAGCCGGTTAAACTATAGACAATAACCAGTTCGCTTGCTCCCCCGCTTGTTGGGTCGCCGATTGGTCCTGGTCTTGGCAAAGAAACCTCCGGGGAAGGAATGACTTTGCCTTTTGCAAAGCGGTCCAGAAGGTCGGATACCATTTGTTTGGCCACAAACTTGAAAGCGGATTGGGGTCCGCTTAAACGCAGCGCTTTAGCCAGGGTCATGATCACTATGGTTTCAGCCAGAGCGCTGTTTAGAGGAATCCCCTCCACTTCTCTAGCCGGCATATAAGCGTGCAGCGCTTCATGCATGAGCACGGCCATTAATTTATTTAAACTGCAGATTTTACTTGCGTTTAAATAAATCAGGGGACCGGTTTGCGCGCTATTGACAAAAAACGCTTCCGCGGACCGTTCTTGGCTGGAAGCGCCATAGAGCTCGGCAACTTGAGAGAATTCTTCCCGATCAACCACTCGCGCGCGCGTATTTTGCAGCGCCGCCAAATCTCCCTTAAACGGCGCGGACTGTTCAATGAGTTCGGCAAAACTGGCCCCGGAACCATAAATTCTGGCGGCCAAAAGCACGTTGGCTACCGACTCGATTAACCGTAAGTTCTGGTTTTTTTGTTCTGGACTTAGTTGCGGATCTTGCAGGCTGCTTTGTACCGTGCTGAACAAGCTCATAATGTTTGCCATAACCGCATACCTTTGATCGGTTAAGCCCAGGTTTTGAATTTGAGTTAAGAGCTCGTCTTCGTAATTTTCCACTAAACTTTGACCAAAACTCGTGTCGCTGCCGGACTCAGAAGCCAGTTTAAGGGACTCTTTGGCCAATTCTTCAGGATTGGCAAGATGGGTTAAATTGATTTCTGAAAGCATGAGCTGAGAAGCAACAACGCTAAACTCGTCCCGCATCCCCAACTGGGCTAAATAAAAACTAATCCCCGCGATCAGAGCCGGGCTCTTAATGGATTTTAAGTCCCGGACCGCCGGTTTACGGCTTAAACTTTCCAGCTCTTGCAAGGTTTTGTTTAACTCCGACCAAGGAGCAAGGTCGCCATTGTGGTTTTTGA
>JAHFBY010000368.1 GCA_023249835.1 Elusimicrobiota bacterium
CATCAGTAAGCCTGCCCCAATACGAATCAATGAACAGATTCGTGCGCGCGAAGTTAGAGTCATTGATGCGGACGGTAGTCAGTTAGGGATAAAATCGCTGATTGAAGCTTTGCAGTTAGCCCAGGCTAGGTCTACAGATTTACTGGAAATTGCGCCGCAAGCTAATCCTCCGGTTGTTCGAATAGCGGATTTTTCAAAATATTTATATGAACGGGAAAAAAAACTTAAAGAGTCCCGTAAACACCAAAAAGCTGGACAAGTTAAAGAAATTCGGTTAAGGCCTGGGGTGTCAACCCATGATTTGGCGACCAAAACTCAGCACACTAAAGAATTTTTAGACCAACGCTTTAAAGTCCGGTTAACGGTTCAGTTTCGTGGGCGAGAAATGCAGCATCGCGAGTTAGGGTTGGGAATACTCGACAAAGTTAAAGAAGGTTTGGAAGGCAAGTTTGTGGTGGAACAAAACGAAATACGGGAAGGAAACAGGATTTCAATATTAATCGCCCCGAAGAAGTAGTCGGGCATACAATCAGAAGGAAAAAATAATGCCAAAACTTAAAAACCATAGTGGAGCAAAAAAAAGATTTCGCATAAACGCAAATGGAAAAATTAAGTACAAGAAAGCCGGCGCTCGGCATTTACTCAGCGGAATGTCTTCCAAACGCGGCCGATTTTTACGCAAAGCAGGCCAACTATCGGGAGCGAATGCGAAACTAATCAAGAAAATGCTTCCCTATGCCATCTAACTCTAAAAAAGGAATTTAAAATAATCCCATGCGTATTAAAAGTGCCGTATACACCAGACAAAGAAAAAAGAAAGCGTTTAAAATTTCAAAAGGATATTATTCCAATCGAAACAACCGTTGGCGCCAAGCAATTCAACAAGTAGAAAAATCCCTGCGCTATGCTTATCGGGACCGTAAAGATTTTAAAGGCGAAATGCGCCAGCTTTGGATTACGCGCATTAGCGCTTCCACTAAACCGCAAGGGCTTTCTTACTCTAAATTTATTGCGGGCCTAAAAAAAGCAAACATCCTCATAAATCGAAAAATGCTCTCCGAGCTATCTATCCATGATTCACCTATCTTTAACCAAATCATTCAACAGGTTAAAGGTTCCTTGGGAATAGACATGGCAAGTTCAGGAGTAGGCGCTCCATCATAAATTAATCATTTTTGAAAGCGGGCTATAGCTCCTTGCTCGCCCGCGCATGTGTCAATCAGCTCCACTGGAAAGAGGAATCCTGTATGTTTACCAACAATTTCTCTGATATTGAAGAAAAATTCAATATCCAATTCATTGCTATAGAATCTCTTGAACAAACCGAAGAACTGAGCAAAGCTTATCTAGGCAAAAAAGGCGTTTTAACCGCATTAATGGAAACGCTCAAGTCCTTGCCGCAAGATGAAAAACAAGCCTTTGGCAAGTCAATAAACATATTAAAATCTAAAATTAACGCTAAACTTCTCCAAAAAAAAACAGCTCTGGAGGAAAAGGAACTTTTATCTAAGCTATTGCAAGAAAGTTCTGACCCTACCCTTCCCTCAGCGCCTTTAATTGCTCCTGGCTCGCATCCAATAAATCAAGTGTTAACTGAAGTCTGCGAAATATTTACAGCTTTAGGATTTTCCATTGCCGAAGGACCGGAAATTGAAACTGATGAAAACAACTTTGGTGCTCTAAATATCCCGGAACACCATCCAGCTAGGGATATGCATGACACATTTTATATAACTAACCCCAATAGTACGGGAAATCTTCTACGCACACACACCTCTCCCGTGCAAGTGAGGGTAATGCGCTCTCAGAATCCGCCAATTCGGATTATTGCTCCGGGCAAAGTGTACCGCCATGAAGCCGTTGATGCCACGCACTCCTCGGTATTTCACCAAGTGGAAGGTCTAGTGGTTGATGAAGGAATATCATTTGCCGACCTCAAAGGGACATTGGATATTTTTGCCCGTAATTTTTTTGGTGAAAAAATAAAAACACGATTTAGGCCATCTTATTTCCCTTTTGTTGAACCAGGAGCAGAAGTTGATATTACTTGCACAGTTTGTGCCAACACCAAAACTTATTGCCCGGTTTGTAAAGGAACCGGCTGGATTGAAATGCTGGGCGCAGGAATGGTTCATCCCAACGTATTTAAAGCTGTGGGTTATTTGGATCCTAAACTAACTGGCTTTGCTTTTGGCATGGGTATTGAACGGATTTGTATGATCCGCTATGGGATTAGCGACATGCGACTATTTTATGAAAATAATGTTGATTTTTTAAAACAATTTTAAATATACCTAAAGTAAATCATGAGAATATCTTTTTGTTGGTTAAAAGAAAATTTAGGACCTTCTTTTCAAAATAATCCGGAAGAAACTGCGTCAATACTCAGACAAATGGGTTTTGAAGTAAGCAATATAACCCACTACCCTAAATCCGTTGGAGTGGTCACTGCCAAAATACTAGAGATTTGCAGTCATCCCTTTGCCGACCGATTGCGCCTGGTAAAAGTAACTGACGGACAAGAAACATCCACCGTGGTTTGCGGCGCCCCCAACGTAACAGAAGGCAAAATTGCCTTCTGGGCAAAAGTTGGCGCAAATCTCGCCAATGGCATGGAAATAAAACAGACCCCTATTAGAGGGATTGTTTCACCGGGAATGCTTTGTTCCTTAAAAGAGTTAGGAGTTGGCGAAGACTCTAGCGGCATTTGGCTTATGGATGAAAGGGGTCCATTAGGCGTTGATTTTATGAATATTATCGGGGGAGAAGAGTTTGTATTAGATTTGGAAATTACTCCTAATCGTCCGGACGCGCTTTCTCAAATTGGCATAGCCAGGGAATTGGCTGCCGCTATTAGGTTAAACGTTTTGCCCAACTTTGAAGTGGA
>JAHFBY010000038.1 GCA_023249835.1 Elusimicrobiota bacterium
CTGGTGGCTCGATCCTATTTATAAAGGTAGCTACCCCATGGAACTTTGCCACCCGCAAGATAACCCCTTACCCAACATCCTTTCCAACGACTTTAAAATTATTCAGTCTCCAACGGATTTCTTAGGCATAAACGTTTACGCTGGACTGCTGGTGAAAGCTGCTCCACAACCGCTGGGATACACAATCGTCCCTTACCCAAAAAAAACGCCTCTAACCAGCATGCAATGGGCAATTACCCCCAACGCGACCTACTGGGCAATAAAAATACTGTCGCAAAAATATGCCGTCCCCAAATTTTACATTACAGAAAACGGGGCGGCGTTTACGGACCACGTTTCACTTGGCGGAGAAGTGGCGGATGAGAACCGGATCAATTTTTATAAAAATTACTTGCGCTTTACCCATAAAGCCGTTGCCGAAGGGCTGCCTCTGGCGGGATATTTTGCCTGGTCGCTTATGGACAATTTCGAGTGGGCGCACGGGTACAGCCAGCGCTTTGGCCTAATCCATGTGGACTATAACACTTTAAAGAGAACTCCCAAAAAAAGTTATTATTGGTACCGCCAGGTCATTTCAAAAAACGAGCTCATCACTTAATCACGAAAATAGAGTCGTCGGGACCCATCTTTTTAGACCAAACAGTGGCGCGGTCTTTGCCGTGCCCTTTGGAATAATAAAGCGCTTTATCCGCTCGGTCTTGAACATCATCAACGATGGCGCTCACGTTCCAATCTGAGGGCTCTTGATCAGTATCATCAGCAAGGATAGGATAGCCGGCAATGCCCATAGACACGGTAAACCGTATGGCCTCTTGATTTTTTATCTTTATCACGGTCGAATGCACAGCTTCACGAATATTTTCCGCAGTGAGCACCGCCACTTCTTCCGTAGAGTTGCCCAGCACCACCAAAAATTCTTCCCCGCCAGGCCTGCCCACATAATCGCCGATACGGCGCACGAAACGTTTCAATATACCCGCAAAGGTTTTAATCACTTTGTCCCCCACCAAATGGCCGACAGAATCGTTAATTTTTTTAAAGTTGTCTATATCAAAAGTAATGACGTAAACGAATTGGGTTGTGTTGGGCCGATGCGCCAGCTTTAGAGCGTCCATGAGCCGCAACCTAATATTTTCGCGGTTTAAAAGGCCGGTCATGGAATCTGAGGTCGCTAACTTCTCATTTTTGGTGTAGAGGTAAACAGTGTCCAAAGCGCCGCCGATCGGTTCCATGAGGTTCTGCACCATTTCCAACTCTTCGCGGTCAAAAGAAGTTTTTCCGCTCATCACCAAGAGCAGCACTCCAAACCTCTGGCCGGTGGCCGAACGTAAAGGCAGAAGCGCAAAGTTGCGAATATGTTCCGACACGAGGTCTTTATATTCATAGAAGTTAGAATCGCCCACCACTTCAAAGTTGCGGAAATCGTTGTTGTTATCTTTATTTAAAACCTTAATGATGGCTTCGGGCTTTATCGGCAATTTTAGTGAGTCAATCTCTACGCCCGAATAAACGTAAAAATGCGGCCACACGAACCGGTCCGCGCCTGTTTCCTCGTGTTGACCGGCTTTATTTCGGTTATAATTCCACATTTCGTACTCTTCAAAAATATTATTTTCTATCGGCACCAATTCATCGTGGTCCAAAGACGCGGAAAGCACTACATAAACTTGCCGGCAAGTAATCCGGGACCGAATAATATCGTAAATATTTTTTGCCGCGTCGGTCAGCCTGACCACGCGGGATATCCGGCGAAACGCAGTGAGCACGTCGTTAATTTCCTCTTTGGTTTTGCGCAAGCTGTCGGTCTTTTTCGCAATGGTATTTTTCATCACCTCTTCGTTGGATCGAATCGTGACTAAAAGGTGTTTCATTTGCGAGGAAAGAAACGTCACTTCGCGCGGACCGCGAATATCAAATTTTTCAATGGGGTCGGTTTCCTTATAGGTTTCCATGGCTAAAGATAAAGCGAGCACAGGCTCGGTGACTCTGCGGGCATAAATCCAGGCAGGCACGCCGATCAATAGCATCAGCAAAAGGAGTATTCCCAAGGTAAGAGAAAGGCTTAAGTATATGGAATGATAGATCGCATTGGTGCTTATCCCCATAACCAGACAACCTAAAACCATATCGTTTTCCACAATGCCGAACGCGCCTTCGAGCACTTTGCCTACGTCTCCATAATCGACTTCTCGAAAAACATAGTCTTGTCCCAGAGCAATGTTTCCCCAACCGCTCATATTAATGGAATTTACATGCGTTTTTCTACCGCTGACGTCCATGGGGATATAGACGTTTCCTTTGGTATCGGCAATTTCCAAGTACGCTAAATCTTCGCGTTTGACAATAGAATCCACCACTTGGTCAAGCATGAGGGCGTTCTTATCTTTAAAGCGGAGTATTTGGTAAGCTTGCGGACGGACAAAATTTGCTGAGCGGCGCAACTCCCGCTTAACCGACTCCATTTTTTCATGCGATTCACGAAAATAAATGATCACCGACCAAATAAAGCCAAAAGCCAATAACCCCACCACCGAAGCAAAACAAACCCGCCCGCGCAAACTGTTCATCTTTCCCCCGCGCTTACCCGGACAATAAAAAATCCAGATTCAATTCAATAGTCTTACCATAAGTATTTTATCATACATAATCTAAAATTTATAATGAGACCGGATGCTGAGAATTAAATCCTGATTTTAAACTCTATGAAATGTATGTTCCGATAGATAGGTGTTGGTTGGCCTATGCCTTTGATATGCTTTCGAGTTTAATTTTTTAGGAATATCCTTGCAGAGTATATGGACATCGGAATTTTTAGTTATTCGTCTAACTTCCTTAGGATTTTTAATTAAAAATCGAAGGAAATCAAAAGACTCTGAAATTTCATGTTTAATTTGATCTTTATTTGTCATTTTAATTTACTTTAAATATTTCGAAAATTGCTCAATATACCATTCATAACGGTCCATAAGGTCTTGCTCGGCGTACTGAACACATTGTTCCATGGTATCCAAAATTAGAGGTTTCTTCTCTTCATTTCCATTAGGAGAAAGAATATCCCTGTGAGGAAAACCATGCGCAAAATCATATCTAACTACAGGATGCCACTTATGCCTTACAAACACTTCCAACTGAACTACGAAATCAATAATTTTACCGTTACGAGTTACTATTTTAAATCTTAAGCGTATAGTGCCATCTGTGCCAAGTTTCTTAAAAAATTGTTTTTGGCCCATTAAATTAATATTACCATGAGTTATTGATAAATGCAATATAGCGCATTGAGACATGCATAATGTTACCGAGAGACTAGGCGTTAAGCCTCATATAACCTAATAGCCAACAACCCTGAATTTGATTATTTCATTGTCGCTAAATCTTCTTCTAAAGGCGCGATATCTATGCCCGTTGGAGCGAAACGTTCGGCCATTTCGTTTAAAAGCTGAACGCGCGCATAACGGTCCGCGCCCCGGGCAACGATTTTCGCGTAATAGCTCCAGGCGCCGGAGAAATCCACTTCCGCTTTAGCGCGCTCGGACTTTGTTGAGGAAAGCTCATCTTTGGCTTCTTTAACGTCTATCCCCGTATTTTCAAAATCTTGCGCCACATATTCCAGCCACTCGATCCGCTCAATTAAACAGGCGCCCGCGGACTTTTTAAGCCAGTAACGGTCCATCAAGTTTTGATATTGGTCCTGAAACATTTTAAGCGAAGCCTCTTTGCCTTCCCTGTGCTCAAGACTTTTGGCTTCGGGTATCCAAGCCAGCGACCCAGTTTTAAAATCGGATATTTCGTTTCGAACCCTTTCAATTTTTGTGCGCGTAAACTCCAATTGCTGGCTGATTTGCCGTAACGTATTTTCAGCGGTGCGTTTGCGCAAAACCTCAGTTGATTCCCGCACTACCCCGCCAAACTTTACGCCGAAAGTAAACCGGTGGTTGCCTTGAGTTGCGCCCAAACCTTGGCCGTAAAGCGGCATCAAAAATCCATAATCGATTTGAACTTTGCCCAACCGGTACGTGCATCCTAAAGATATTTGCGTAAAACTTTCTGACCCCGCGGTAAAAGCTCCCCGCGCGCCAATATCCGCTTTAGTGAATTTAGTGGCCATCCACCATTTTTCCGCCGCGGTGGTAGAAAAAATTTGCCGGTTTAAACCGCTCGCGGATTTCGTTAAATTTAGCTGTTCGCTCACCAAGAACGTCCGGTCCTGATAGGCGATTGCCGAACGGATGATCATGGCGGCGTTATCGCGTCCAAGGCTGGATATTGAAAGGTTGGGTTCGTTAATGTTTTCAATCATCGATCCATACGTCCATTTGTCGTTGCGCCGATACAAGAGCCCCGCGTCCACGGCAAAGTTGGACCCGGAAGATCCTTTAGCGTAAATAGGGTCAACTTTACCGGTCTCAATAAAACCAAAATCGTCCGTTTGACCTATAGGGACAAAGAATTCACGATTTAAATGTTTAACGTTCATGCCCCCTGACCAACGTTTGAGTATTTTATGGCTGTATCCCAGGGTGAGGACCTGTTCCTTGTACACGGACTGAACGCTGTACTGCTGCCAGGCAAAACCAAAAGATCCGTACTTCCTATTTAAGGGGTGGATATAGGTGGCGTTCGAGTTAGAAACTTTAGACTGGTCATTTAAGCCAGTTTGCAAAAGACCGTAAGAGGCCGAGAACTCTTTTCGGCTTAAATTTGCCATTCCCGCGGGGTTGTAGTAGAGGGCAAAAGCGTCGTCTGCTATGGCAGTGAACGCGCCGCCCAAACCCACCGCGCGCGCCCCAACGCCCACCTCTTCAAACGACGCGAAAATAGGGCAAGAAAAAAGAGCAATCATAAAAAGAACCGCTAAACTGCCAAATATTTTTTTCATTATCTGGCCACCGCGACTGTTCCGGTAAATGTTTTTTCACCCACCTCGATATTGTAGTAGTAGGCGCCGCCCGCCACCGTCGCGCCGTTCGCGTCGGTCCCGTCCCAGGAAAGGACGGGCGTTCCTCCTAAGAAAAGATCGATTTTTTGGGCCGCTGCCACGCGCACTGAACGCGAATCGTAAATTGAGCCGCTGATAGGAGCGTCGCCCGGATTTTCAAAATAAAAGAATACCCTATCATTAATGCCGTCGTTGTTGGGCGAAATTGTTTTGGGATATACCGCGTTAAGCTGCGGCTTGCTCGCCTGCTCTACGAGCCGCAGTTGATAAATTCCCGAACGCTGCGCGTTAAATAACAAACCGCTTTCCGCGGCATAAAGTTTGGTCCCAAGTTTAATCCATTGCTGACCGTTGTGCCAATATACGGAAAAAGCCTCGGAAACATTGTCCGCGGAAGGCAAGTCCGTACTAAATTTAGGCTGCGGCGCCATTGCGCCGGAACCTAACTGCAAAGCTCCGGCCGCGACTTTGCCGGTTTCGTCGGTTTGATAGCCAAAACTAATGGCCAAAGGTTGATTAAAAAAGTAATTGTTTACTGTGGCGCCGGTCTGCGCGTTATAAACGTTCATGTTTAACGATTTAAAGATCACGCCGCCTTCCTGGGAAGGTTGCTGGTTAATTTGCAGCGCCATTGCATTTTGGCTTAAATCATGGATTAACTGTTTGGGTACATTGACATAAGAAAGTTGATCGTCCAGCACAAAAATTTTGCTGTCCTCTAAATCTCCGGCTATGATCGCGGAATCGCGGGAAACAGAACCTTCCTGGTCGATTGCCCGCGCCTTATAAAAAACCGGTTTGTTACGGTCAACCCGGTCATTAAAACTAGGGCTGGCAACAGACACGACAAACAACTTTCCGTTTTTTTCCATAGGAGAATCCAGTTTGTTGAGCTCGTAATGATCGAGCTCCGCTAAGGTTAACTGGGTGTTATTGACCCGAGCTATCGGAGCTTCCCACTGCAACTCGAAAGTTTCGCCGTCCGCTAAAAAGTGTCCGTTAAGGTTTTGGGGCGCTTTGGGCGCGGCAACGTCCAAGCGCAGCACGGTAAAGGGTTCGGACTCA
Organism: Elusimicrobiota bacterium; assembly: GCA_023249835.1. Classification (GTDB taxonomy): domain Bacteria; phylum Elusimicrobiota; class Elusimicrobia; order 2-02-FULL-39-32; family 2-02-FULL-39-32; genus JAHFBY01. Next base: position 6,005 of record JAHFBY010000038.1, read on the forward strand.
AACCTGGCAGCGTTTCCAAAACGGTCTTGACTGCGCAGCAAAAGCGTCCAACGGCCGGGCAACTCTTGCAGAGGATCGATTTCGAGTTGGTACGCGTTGGGACCTGCGCGTTTTAACATTTCGCCGGTTAAATTTAATGGTTTTGTATCTTCCGGGTCGTCGGCTTTAACCATAAATAAACTGTAGGTTGGCGCCGGGTCAAGATCGTCGTTTATAGTAAACGAAGCGCGGATTTTGCCTTTTCTTAAATTAATAAAGGTCCGTTCCGGCGTGGTTAAACTTAACCCAATTTCCGGCGCGGTGTTGTCTACGAACAGGTCAAAATTTTTAGGCGGTTCCCGGTTGCCCAGCGTATCTTCCGAAAAAACGGTCAGGGAGTGGCGGCCGCCGGTTAAACGAAGCGGTACGTCTTTATCATCTTGAAACTCTTTTTGGTCCAAAGTATAGTAAATGAGTTTGATGCCTGCGCCGGAATCTTCGCCTGAGCCGTCCTCCGCGCGAATGGTGACCGCGCTTTTTTCGCTTATAACCCAACCGCCGCTCACTTCTAACCGCGGTTCGCCAACCAACAGCGCGGTCAATGGCGCCGACTCTTCCACAACTACGATCAGGGATTTTTTTGGTCCTTTGTTTCCTACCCCGTCTTCCGCAAAATATTCAACATAGTATTTGCCGAGCGCTAAACTGGTGGAATAGGTTTGAACGAACAAGGATTCATTCTCATTTTTTATTTTTTGCTCTAATCCGTTAACTGCGATACTCAAATAATTTAATCCGCTGCCGGTTTTTGAACGTTCCTCGTCCCTCGCGTTAAAAGCGATTACGGACCTGCTGCTCACATATAAAACTCCATCCCTAACGCTGTAACGGCCTTTTACGCTCCACTCTGTGTCCGGCGCGGTCTCGTCAACCGCAACCGTTAAAACCAACTCCGTGCCGTGTCCGGCGTTGTCCCTTGCCCGGCAGCGCAATTCGTGAATATTTTCCGTATGAATATCCATCGCCGCAACAGAACCGGCATAAACATTAAACAGCGAGCTGTTTAAACTAAGTTCAATGCTCGCAAAGCCGGAAGCCACGCCGCTAGAAATGGGGTCAGACCCGCTAAACCCAATCCGCGGGTCTTTGGAGGCGTAATAAACCCCGTCCCGCGCTACCCACTTGCCGCGAACAATTTGAAATTGGACAATTGGGGATGAAGCGTCTACTTCCAGTTCCTGGGCGTGATCGTCTTCCCGGTTTAAAACGTTATCTTGAGCGTGCCAGTCAACGGTCCTGGTCCCTTCGGAAAGATAAAACGGCTGGCTATAAACAAAGGCGGGACCTTTGTCCGTTGAAATAAACACGCTTTGCACGCCGCTGCCTAAGTTTCGCCAGGGCTCGTCTTGGGCCAGAGCCTGAACTGGAATCTCTGAATTCCAATAAGTGTGCGTGCCGATAAGCACCGCTTTATTCTTTAAGTCCAACCGCGAGTGCGGCACCGAACCGTCAACTTTAAAATTTAATGATTTTACCGCTTCCCGGTTGCCAATTTGATCAACGCTATAGAACTCTGTTTCCCATACCCCTTCTTGGGGGCTAAACGGAAATTGGTCTCTAGTCTCAAGTATGCTGCCATCGCGGCCTATGCGGTTGGCAATTATTTGAGTTTTTGCCAGTCCGCTGGCTGCGCCGTCTGTTACCGGGTCTATTGCTTTAAACCCAATAAGGGACAACGTGGAAACATAGAGTTCGTTTTCTGCGTTATAAAATTTCGGACCGGACTCAACTAAGAACTCGGTCTCCGGCGCAGTTAGGTCAACGACAATATTAAAAGATTGGGGCAATTCCTGATTGCCCAGCGCGTCTTCCGAATAAACGGTCAAGGTATGCCGGCCGCTCTCTAAATGAAGTTCAATACTTTTATCATCCAAAAACTCTCTTCCGTCTAAAGCGTAGTGAATATATTTTACCCCTGCCCCCAGCTCCGCGCCCAATTCATCTTCCGCACGAATGGTTACGGCGGTTTCTTCGCCAACGATCCAACCGTCCATTGTCTGAACGTTGGGCCGGCCAACCACTAAAGCGGTTACCGGCGCTCTTTCCTCCACAACAACAATCAAGGACTTTTTAGGCTCCTGGTTACCTACGCGGTCTTCCCCAAAATATTCAATGGCGTATTCGCCGGTCGCCAAACTGGTGGAATAGGTTTGAACGAACAAAGTTTGATCTTCATTTTTAACGTTAAGGGACGTCCCGTTCATCACAACGTTCAGCTTCTCCAAACCGCTGCTGGTTTTTGAATGGTTGGGTTCCTCTGCGTTAAAGGTGATTACAGATTTGCTGCTGACATACAGAATTCCATTGTTTAGATTGTGTTGGCCATTGACGATCCAGGTTGTTTCGGGCGCGGTTTGGTCAACGGCCACGGACAAAACTTCCTCGGCGCTGTGTCCCACTTTATCGGTAACGCGGCAACGCAATTCGTGAATATTTTCCGTATGAAGGTCTACCGAGGCAACGGGTTCAAAATAAACCGGGTAAAGTGAACCGTCCAGGCTTAGTTCCAGGCTTTGAAACCCTGAAGCCACCCCGTTAGAAACAGGGTCAAACCCGCTAAACTCAATGCGCGGATCCTTGGACGCGTAGTGCACCCCGTCACGAACCATCCAATTGCCCTGAACAATTTTGTACTGGACGGTTGGGGAAGAGGCGTCCACTGCCAGTTCCTGCGTATGTTCATCTTCCCGGTTTGACACGTTATCTTGCGCGTGCCAGGAAATGGTCCTGGTCCCTTCCCACAAATAAAACGGCTGCCGGTAAACAAAACTTGGGTTCTGGTCAATGGAAACGAATATTTGTTGCACTTCGCTATCCATATTTTGCGAAGAATTGTCCCAAGCTAACGCCGAAATGGGATTTTCTGAATTCCAAAAAATGCGCGCGTCCACTGCCACTGCTTTGTTTTTAACGTCTAATTGCGATTGCGGCGCAGCGCCGTCGGCTTTAAAATTTATTGTTTTTACCGGTTCCCGATTGCCAATGTGATCTATGCTATAAAACTCTATATTCCATTCCCCTTCTTTAGGAAAGAAAGGAAATTGGTTTTGGATTTCAACTATTTTTCCATCGGGGTCCGCTCGACTGGCAATAATTCGAGTTTCTGCCAATCCGCCGGCCGCGCCATTAATGATGGGATCGGTTGCTTTAAAACCAATAAGAGAAACCGTGGAAACATAAAGATCGTTTCCGGAACTGTACAGTTCCGGACCGGACTCTACCTTGAATTCTGTTTCCGGCGCGGTGTTG
>JAHFBY010000369.1 GCA_023249835.1 Elusimicrobiota bacterium
CCGGAGGTGTTTTCGCCTTTTTACTCCACCAAGCAAGGCGGCCTTGGCATTGGACTGGCAGTGGCAAAGCGCATAATCGAAGCGCACAAAGGAAAAATTTCATTGGAAAGCCAATCCGGTAAAGGAACGATTGTGAAAATTGTTTTGCCGAAGTAGTATAATGAAATAATGACCGAGCATCAGCGAGGAAATGGTTGTACAAAAGATGTTATAAGAAAAAACCATGGCTAAGATATTAGTGGTGGATGACGAGCCCGATATGATTTGGGCGATAACCAATGTCTTGTTAACGGAAAACCATTCTGTGTTGTCGGTTAACAGCGGGGAAGATGCGCTTAAAACAGTGCAGGAAACCGTGGTGGACTTGGTGTTGCTTGATTTTCGTTTACCCGGCATGGACGGCATTCAAATCCTGGAAAAAATTAAACAGTTAAAGCCTGAACTGCCGGTCATTATGGTTACTGGATACGGCGGCATTGAAGAAGCCATCCAATCGATCAAACTGGGCGCGCTCCACTACATCCAAAAACCTTTTGATAACGATCATCTCTTAGATATCGTGAACAAGTCCATTAATATCGACAGCTTAAAAAAAGAGGGTTTGTTCGGCAAACGTCTGTTAGAAAAAATTGATCCGCAATCGCTTGTCCGCGAATCTTCCAGTGCGCAAACTAAACCGTTTAAACCGGTAGCCGTTAAAAAATCTATGCGCGCGGCGTTGGTGACCATGCTTTTATTTTTGGCCGTTGCCGCGGGTTTGTTTTCCTACGTCCTTTACAATCGTCAGAAGGACCGATTTTTCGTTGTGCCCAGCGCGCGCATTTCCGGCCTTAGCTGGGGGGGGGGCTCCTTGTGGGTGAGCGACTGGTTTTCGCAAACTGTCCAGCAATATCAATTGCGCGGCGGCGATTTAGTTTTAACCGCAAACTATAACTTGCCGGGAATTCACTTCACCGGCGTCGCCTACGCCGACGGTTTTCTTTATACTTGCGACTCCTGGAAAAAAGAGATCATTAAGCATTATTTAGATAATAAACTAAGTGAGGTGCAGCGTTATCCCAGCCCCGGGTCCAACCCTTCGGGCCTCTATTTTGATGGAAAATATCTTTGGAGTTGCGATGGGTCAATGCGTAAAATTTATCAGCACGCTTTAGATCCGGACCTAACGGTGTTAAGCGCTTATTCCAGTCCCGGAGAGTTTCCCATAGGCCTTTATCACGACAAAATGCAATTTTGGAGCGCGAGCGCAGTGGGCATGAAAATTTTTGTCAACAATTTCCAAGAACGGTTTCGTCCGGAAAAAGCGTACTCTATCCCTCATTCAGCAGAAATTGCCCAACAACTTTCAGCGTTCACAATGGACGAAAACGGCAAAGTGTGGATTGCCTATGAAGGGGTAAATAAAATATTTGAAAAGACCCAAGGCAGCCTAGAAGAAACCGCCCTTTAACTCCCTCTTTACTCTAAATATTCTCGCAATCGTTTGCTGCGGGAGGGGTGGCGCATTTTGCGGATCGCCTTGGCTTCAATTTGGCGCACTCGTTCGCGGGTAACGCTGAATATTTTGCCTACCTCTTCTAAGGTCCGCGGGTACCCCGAAGTAATGCCGAACCGCAAACGGATGATTTCTGCTTCCCGCTCGGACAAGGTGCTGAGCACGCTTTCAATTTCGTTCCGCTTCAAATATTCAGTGGCAGAACGCGTGGGCGAAGGGCCTTGCCGGTCTTCAATAAAGTCTTCCAAGTAAGAGTCTTCGTCTTCGCCGATGGGAGTGGTGAGGGATATGGGGTCCTGCATGATTTTAAGTATCCCGCGCACTTTATCGGTGGACAGGCGCAGCGCCTTGCTGTACTCTTCCACCTTTGGTTCTCGGCCAAAGTCTTGCCGGAACTTGCGGGCGATCTTGCTCATTTTAGAAATGATTTCTTTCATGTGCACCGGAATGCGGATCGTGCGCGATTGGTCGGCGATGGCGCGGTTGATGGATTGCCTGATCCACCACGTGGCGTAGGTTGAGAACTTAAACCCTCTTTTCCATTCAAACTTTTCGACAGCTTTAATCAGTCCCAGACCTCCTTCTTGAATAAGGTCGGAAAGTTCAAGGCTGGTACCGTTGACGTGTTTTTTGGCTATGGACACCACCAAGCGGAGGTTGGCTTTAATTAGTTCCACTTTGTTGGTGAGGATGGTTTCTTCCAGTTTTTTAATCTGGTTGAACTTCTCTATCAAATGGTTTTTGCTCACCGGCAAACCATGTATTTGACGGGCGTACTTCTTTACGATGTTCTGCAAGTTTTCGACTGTTGATTCGATGCCCGTTAGGGTATATCCCGTAGCCCGTTTAAACACCAAGGGCGAAATCTTTCCGCTTTTTGCCTGCTCGTAAAGCTTAATGATTTCGTTGTGGTTCATCTTAAACCGCTTTTCATAGCGCAAAATTTCTTCTTCTGTTTCCAGTATGCGTTCGGCCAGGGTCTTAATTTTGTTGGTTAGTCGTTTAATTTTTTCCTGGTTTAAGTTTAGTCCAATGATGCGGTTGATGATATAGCTTTTTGCTTTTTCCGCTTCCAGGTTCCAAAAGGAGCGCTTTTTTTCCGGGAGGTTTTTGTCTTTTGCCTGCGCTTGCGCATGTAAAAGCTTTTTTTCACCCATGCTGATAAATTTTACCACCTCTTTCATTTTGCGTTTCATGCGATAAAGCTGCTGATCGGTTTTGCGTCCGCGCGGCATGAGCTCTTTGGGGGTCATCTCCTGCAAGGTCAGCAAGGTTTCCCAGTTGCGGATTTCGCGCATGGTAATAGGAGATTCCAACACGATCCATTTTAATTCGCGTTCATTGTCTTTAATATTTTTAGCCAGGTTAATTTCCTGATCGCGGTGCAG
>JAHFBY010000370.1:0-2339 GCA_023249835.1 Elusimicrobiota bacterium
TTTAATTGGCTCCCCATAGACTCTTTGGCCAACTGTAAATCGCTTTCTTCATAAACCGCGGCCGTGCCGTTCTGCAAAAGACCAACCGTGGTGTGCAGAGCAATGGTGCGCAGCGAACAGCCGCTATTAAGCACAAAAATTGCCGGCAAGAGTAAAATAATTCGTTTGCGCAACGACTGCATGTTTTATTCCCCGGGTAAGCGGCCCACAGACTTTTTGGTCTTTTGAATGATGCTTCCAATCCCTTTTTGCGCCATTCGCATTAAACCCAAAAACTGTTTTTCGCTAAAAGTGGCGCCTTCAGCCGTCCCCTGAACCTCCACTAGCTTGCCGCTGGCGGTCATGACAAAGTTGACGTCGCAATCCGCTTTTTGGTCCAACTCGAAATTTAAATCCAGAACCGGTTCCTGATCCACCAACCCTGCGCTCACGGCCCCCACCCACCCGGTTAACGGCCACGCCGGTATAACCCTTGAATTAAACCCGTGTTTTAAAGCGTCGGCTAAAGCAATCATACCGCCGTTGATTGCGGCAGTGCGCGTGCCTCCGTCTGCTTGCAACACATCGCAATCTATTGTAACCTGATTGGCTCCAAGTTTAGCCAAGTCAACCACCGCGCGAAAACTGCGGCCGAGCAGACGCGATATTTCCTGGGCGCGCCCACCATTTTGCGCGCGGCTGCGCTGCGTTCGTTTATCCCCAGCGCGCGGCAACATGGCGTACTCTGCGGTAACCCAACCGATGTTTTTTTCCTCCGCGTGCGGAGGGCGCTTGTTTTCTAGGCTCGCCACGCACAGTACCCGGGTCTGGCCCATGGAAAAAAGACAAGAACCTTCGGCGTGTTTAACATAGTTTCGTACTATTTTAATCGGACGAACCGTTTTTCTCGGCACACTCATTAAAATCTCCTTGAACTATCTTTTATCAATAAATACTTTGTGCCACAGTTCAAACATGAGCAGCGCCCACAATTTATAACCGTGGTCTTGCGCTGAACTTTGATGTTCAGTTATTAACCGCTCCACCTCTCGCGGCCTAAAGTAGCCCCTTTCCCGCGCGCTTTGCGCAAGGAGATGATCTTTTAGATAACCTGCCAAAGGCCCTTTAAACCAGCGGGACAAAGGCACTCCAAACCCCATTTTGCGGCGGGACAAAATTTCCCGAGGGAGCATGCCTTTGGCCGCCTCTTTAAGCAGGAACTTTCCACCATTATATCTAACTTTATAACGAGTAGGTATTTTAGCCGCGAACTCCACTATCTCCTGATCTAAAAGCGGGGATCGGGCCTCGAGCGAATTGGCCATTGAGGCCACGTCCATTTTCACCAGTAAACATTCCGGTAGATATCCCAAGGTATCGCAAGCAAGAACTTGATCAAGGAAATCTCCAGCCGCGCCGCCGGCATAAAGCGATTCAAAATAACCATAGACCGGAGGCAAAGAGGAAAAAAACGCGGGCTCCAGCAAACGGTCTAGCCCGGCTTGATCAAAATAACAGAAAAGTTTAAAGTTAAACTCATGCGGCGTTTGATTCAACAAGGTCGCGGCCCGCGTCACTCGCCGCCACAAGTGATTGTTTTTCCATACCGTGGGAGCTTTGCGGATAGTTGCCGCCAACAGCGTCCGCAAGGGTTGCGGGGCTAAAGCCACGGCAGAAAATACGGCATCCGCGCGATACCTTAAATAACCGCCGAAATTTTCATCTCCCCCGTCTCCGTTCAATGCCACGGTAACGTGTTTGCGGGTTTCGCGCGCTACGTAGTAGGAGGGCAGCGCCGAAGGGTCAGCGTAAGGCTGGTCGTAATGCCAAGCCAATTTGGGCAGGAGCTCGGCCATCTCGGGCTTGACAATGAACTCATGGTGATCAGTTTTAAAATGATCCGCCACCTGACGCGCGTATTTGAGTTCGGAGAAATCGTCTTCTTCAAATCCAATGGAAAACGTTTTAACCGGAGAAGACATCTGTTCCGCCATTAATCCAACAATAAAACTTGAGTCCACGCCGCCGGACAAAAACGCGCCTAAAGGCACGTCTGCCACGAGCCTGATTTTAGTCGCCTGCGCAAGTTTATCTTTAAGCTCCCGGGCCAAATCCAAAAAACTTTCCGCACGCTTAGGCTCGCGCGGAAGTTTCCAATACTGTTCCAAACGTAAATAGCCCTCCGCGTTAATTTCCAGATAATGGCCCGGGGGCAAACGCCGGACATCTTGATAGATAGTCATGGGCGATGGGATGAATTGATAAGTTAAATAAAGCGGGATCGCCGCTAAATTTATTTTCGGATCCAAGTCCGACGCTTCCAACAACGCCTTCATCTCTGAGGCAAAATAGAGCGTACG
>JAHFBY010000370.1:2349-2882 GCA_023249835.1 Elusimicrobiota bacterium
TAATACAACGGTTTTTTTCCAACGCGGTCGCGGGCAATGAAAAGCTTTTGTTTGCGGCCGTCCCAAATCGCAAACGCGAACATACCGCGCAGATATTTTAGACAATCCGCGCCATAAAGTTGATAAAGTTTAAGGATGACTTCCGTGTCACAACGGGTCTGTAAATGGAGCCCTTCGGACTTGATCAATTCCTGCAGTTCGGGAAAATTATAAATCTCGCCGTTAAACACGATCCAAAGTTTTTCATCATCCGCGCTCATGGGCTGGTGCCCAGCAGACAGGTCAATGATGGAGAGGCGGCGAAAACCCAAACCCACATGCACAGCCCCTCGGCCTACGCTCGTGAAATAGCCTTCGTCATCGGGCCCGCGGTGCGCGAGGGTGCTCGTCATTCGCTTTAATAGCAAAGGATCAACAGCGCACCCGTCCCAACGAAAAACGCCGCTAAATCCGCACATTTTGAAACGGGTGCAAAGCTAAACCCGGTTTAAGTTTAATGACGGATCCTTGCGCATTTTCAAGCGGCAATCTAC
>JAHFBY010000039.1 GCA_023249835.1 Elusimicrobiota bacterium
TATGACTAGATATTCTTCTGAAATCACTGCGAATCACCAGGAATATTTCAACACCTACACCGAATTCACCAACGCCATGGCAAAGACACCTAGTGGAGATGTGCAAAACCTCCTACTTGCCCTATTAGAAGAAATGAAATCCGATCCAAGCATTAATTATAAATTTGATCTCAATATATGGAATCGCGCCTTTGCCGATTATGAGCTAAACGCTCTGCATAAAATTCATGATGATTTCAGCGTAGATTATCGTTCCAAACTTTTCTCCAAACAAGTCTCGTCTATCATTAATAATTTACCCGGAGGAGTGAAACATGTTTACATTCTAGTTGGACGGGGTCATTTATCTAGCATGGCGCAGGAACTAAGACTTTTGGACAACAACATCAATTACGACCTTCTTGCCACTGGTAAAAGGAACGCCGCAGAAGCTGAAGGAAAGGCCATTTTAAAAGCTGTTCGTTCGCAAAGAAGCGCCGACACTAAGAACTCACATATTGAACTGAACCTCTTCCCTGGAATTGTGCCCAACTGGCTAGCCGCAATTTGGGAAAGCGGAGTTTTGGCTTTACTTATTTTTGCCTTACCTTTGGTTTTATCTCTTACCCACGCATACGGACACAGCAAACTTTGGGCGGTTTTAACCCCCATCTTATCCACCTTGTTCCTAAACCTACCTATAAGTTATTGGGCTTTTGTCCGCGCCCACGGCAGCAGGCGGGACGCAATTAGAACCAACGCCTGGATCATGAGTTTGCGCGCTAAAGCTGGCGCGTTAACCTTGGGGTTTGGTTTGGGGCTTTCGTTATTTCTATTAACCCCGCTGGGAACCATCATTATCCCCCTAAGCATGATGAGCGTTTGGTTCCTCATCCACTTCTACCGCCACCTCCGCATCAACATGGATTGGGACACTGACGACCTACGCTTCAGCGTCATTGACAGGCCGGAAAATGCCGAGGAATCAAATCCGCTCTTATCAGAAACAGACCGTTCACCTCCTACACCGGAATATACTTCTCTATCCCTGGAAAATAGCCTAGAGCTTCTAATTAATAACGGCCAATGGTCGGCAGCGATTCAATTACTAGATCCCATTACCAAGTCCCAAGGTTGCCCGGAAGAGTTACGCCACTTAAAAAAAACCCTGGAAAGTATGGGAGAAACAACCATAGCTGATGTTCAGCTTGTCAGTGAAATAATAGACCGTTACTTCGCTAACAACAAAGCGCTTGAATTGACCCCGCAATTAGAATCAGGTGTTACGCGGTTCATTCATTCCTACATAACCCAAAATCGATGGCTAGAAGCACGCCTATTCATATACTACATTCTTGCAGTATATCCAAACTCAGAACCGCTTGTCCATTTAAATCAGGAGTTAGCCTCGCGACAAGCCCAACAGAAATCTACAGGGACAGGAGATTTATCCCAGACCTTAGATGCCCACAGGAAGCTTAAGCAAAGGACCGTCAACGGGAAGAACGGACCTGTAAGGGTGACATTCATTGCGGAAAGCCACTTAGGAGCAGACACCAGACTGCTGAGAGTTTTTTTTCGTTCATGCTCTTCAGTGGGCCTTCTCGCTTTTTTTGAAGAAGGTGCGCTCAAATGCAGCGCGAACGATTCACCACCAACAGGGTTTTACTTCGGATTGGAGGACTATTTTAGAAATTCGGTCTCGACGCTCATCGCCATTCTAAACTCAAGCCATTCCCAGCGTTGGCCTTATGACGAGCATACTTATTTCCAGATTGGAAGTGTATTAAAATCTATCCTTAAAAAGTCAAATGGAATCGATCCTAGAGTAAGCTCAGCTTGGTCTCAAATTAACAATCGTCTGAAAAATAATAAATTATATCTTTATTTAAACGAGAAATACCTGGGAACTAATATTGATCCTTACGAACTCAAAGCAGATCTTTTAAGGTCATCTAAAACTGACTTAGATGAAATCATAACTGAACTTTGCAATGAGCTATTGCCCGCGATTGAAGAAGAGTTTAAAATTGATCGCGAGCTGTGGTCCAGCGCTATTGCCGGAGATAAAGACAAACTCACTAACATTCTTGATACCTTTGTAAGTAAAGATCGCTCTGATAAATTTATCGAATATATCTCTTGGATGATTAAAGAAAAATTTCCCCCGGGTTTGAATCAAGCCTATGTCATTGTGGGCATAGGACACCTGGAGGATATGCTGGTCAATATTCCTGACAACTTAAACCCTGTGGTGGATACGAGGATTTTAGAGGCCCATAGAAAATACACCAAGGAAGAAGCGGACAAGTTGAAAATTAAAATGATCCGCAATGAGGGTAAACAATCGGTATCCCCAAACATGCTCTCAGATGACTTTCTGCCATTGACCCCTAAAATTATGAAAGAACGTAAAAAAAATACCCTGGCTAAATCCGTTAATCTTTTTCCCAATGATGTACCTAACTGGCTAGCCCCGTTTTGGGAAAGCCCCCTATTAACTTTACTGGTCTTTGCCGCGCCTTTTGGGTTGTGGATGGGCAATATATTTTCCGGCAATGCGTTGTTGTTTTGGATTGTGGAAGCGGTCAGCTTCCTGACCGGAAGCTATTTGATCGCTTATCTGATTTTTACAAAACTACATAGGGAAAAAGCCCACGAGGTGCGACCCTTTGCCTTTAACTTATTTAAAAAATCCACCTTCATTTCTTTGGGAGTGGGCCTTTTATCTGCTGTTGCGTTTATTTGGGTGCAATGGCATGATACCTTTATCATCCTCTTAAGCGCGGCCGCAACGTGGCTCGTGGTTCACACCAGGGAACATTGGCGGCAAAATGTACAGGACCCTTATGCGCCTATGCCTAATGGAGAACTCAGTTCCAATGAATGGGAGGCTATAGAAAGAGAGTTGCGGCTGCTCCCGTATGCACCAACGGACAGTTCTTTAAACCCGCAGATTGCACAATTGCGGATGAATATGGAGCAGTCCATGGAACGCATGGAGTCTTCCCTGGACAAGGGAGAAGAATCTTCTCTGCAGGAAGCCTTAAAGGTTCTGGGCGCCTTGCATGCTCTGGAGATTTCGCAAAATAGCGATCTGCGCGCAAAAAAACGGGCTGAACGACTCTTAAGGCGCTTCTTTGTCAATGGCGCGTTCACCTCTGAGTTGGTACCGCTAAGCTTGCACCGCTTAAATGATAAATTTGGCAGCGATATAAATGCCGGTTTTGAGCAAAATAATATTTCTCTTTTACGCATCACCGGAACGAACGTTACCCCAAACCTCATCGAAGCTTTGGAGCGCGCCTTTTTAGACGGGCTCTCCCAAACCTTGCAATCCGTCCAAGCGCTCTGGTCAACGCCGGTGGCCGCAGATGCCAAAACAACCGAGGGGTTGCTTTCATACCATTTGGACCCTACTTTCAGCCAGCCTAAGTCCGCATATGTTTGGGAGAATTTTCTAATGACGCTCAATTCCCTGTCCGCAGAGGAGCTCAAGCGAGTAGTGGTAATAGCGCATTTGCAAAGCGTAGAAGAGATGAAACGCTTGTTGCGTGAGAAGCTGGCAGGAAAAGCAGAGCTGCAGCAAAAGCTCGAGAAAATCAACTTCGTCTCTGCCCCTAAATTAGATCAAGACCTGCTCTTGGACTCCCTGAACCTCATGGGGTTAAACGCCTCTAAGTTGAGCATCTACACTTATGACGCCAAGGCTTGGTCGCAAAACTGCTTGCATTACCAATGGGTTCAATTATTTGAGTTGGTCAATCCGCTCGCAATGGTCCGGGTCCGCGGGCTGGCTGAAATCAATGACTTTCTCCTAAAGAAAAACTACTACGAAACGCAAGCCTAAACTCCCTAAATAGATTTAAATTAATCGCCCTTTTATAAAGAATATATTACAATGATTAAATGCGCAATATTTCGCAATGGGTCCTGATTAAACTCATATTACCTATCCTTTTAATCTGGACAAGCTTAGCGCTTGCGGCAGAAAAAGCCTCGCTGCGCTTTTCCAACACGGACGACGCAGGAAGCTCATCGCGCCTCACCGAAACAGCTAAGCCCGCGGCCAAGGCCAACAACCCCAACGACGGTAAAATGATTTATAGTGAACCCTTTCAAATAGATAACGCCCGGAAAACGTTAAAAGATGCGGCCAATGGCGACGCCCAAGCGCAATACTCCTTAGGTTATTTTTACCAATACGGGAAAGGTATAGCCCAAAACGATGCGGAAGCTATAAAGTGGTATAAAAAATCTGCTGAAAATGGGAATACGGATGCCATCCTAATGATGGCGGCCCTCAACTCGTCCGGGATCATGATGCCCATTAATAAAGAAGAAAGCTACATGTGGAACTTTCTTTACGCTTCGCTCAAAGATGGCGCCACAGCAGCCAAGACGGGTATTGATGGGAACTTACGCGAAGGCTCGACCATCACGGTATTAAGGGCGCTGGAAGCCGAACTCAAGCCAGAGCAAGTAGTAAGCGCCCAATCCCGCGCCAAAAAGATCGCCGCCCGTATCCCCGCTAAGAAAAAATAGTCGGACCGCCCAAATCAATTATAAAACAACGCGGCTGTGCCGCGGCTTGACTAAATGTATCTATTATGATACATTTAATATATGCTTAGTTTAGGGCAAACTATTTTGTTATGGCGAGAACACCGGGAAATGACGCAAGCGGAACTATCCTTGCGCACCGGGATCCCGCGCCCCAACCTCTCCAGAATCGAGCGGGACAGAAATGAAATATCTCTAAAAACCCTACGAATTTTAGCGGGCGCTTTGGGAGTCTCGGCTGGATTCCTAGTTGATGGTAAAATTCCCCAAACTATGAAGCTTTCAACAAATCGGTTTAGCAGAAAAACCATGGAGCGAATCGCCTGGAACGCCAGCACGGGACAAAAGTTGCCCAACCCTATTGAGCAAGCCATTTCCGAAGATTTAAGAACAGTAGTGGGTCCTCGTTTAAAAGCTTTAAATCCTGATTTTCCGTTATCTGCTCCTATTGGGACGGCTTCAAATCGAGCTTGGCTAAGGTTATCCGCATTGCCAAAAGAAGAGCGGGACAGTTTGATTCAAAGAACCCTAGAACATGCCACAAACCTTAAACCGTAACCGCATTAACCAATTCTTCCGCCTATTCTCCAAGCATTTAGATGAGAAAGCTACGGTATTGCTGACCGGAGCGGCCGCTGGAAACATCTTAGGCAAAGCGCGACCCAGCGCTGATATTGATTTCGCGATTAGAATGGCTCAAAAGGATCCGGAGATGTGGGAAAAAATTGAGGTCGCGGTTCAAAAAACTGTTCGGGCAACGGGCATTCAAGCCAACTATGCAGAAGACATTGACCGTTGGGGTCTTATCTCTCTGCTCGACTATCTCCACCATACCTTGCCCTACCAACAGTTCGGACAAATTAAAGTAGAAGTGCTTTCTCCGGCTTACTGGTCCATCGGCAAGATGACGCGCTATCTTGCGCCTGATATTGAGGACATGGTCCGCGTTTTCAAAAAACAAAAAATCCCCTATCCGGACCTTGTGCGCCTATGGGGCTTGGCGCTGAGAAAAAGCCCTAAGTCCACGGCCTTGTTCACTTTTCGTAAACACGTTGAAGATTTCCTAAAGAGTTACGGACGCCAAATTTGGCAAAAATCATTCGATGCGGACAAAGCGATTGGTCTATTCTACCGTTCCGCTAGAATCCCAAAACTACCAAGTTAATTTCCCGCCATTTCTTTATAGAGCTGGTCATAACGGTCCGCGATCGCGGACCAACCGTAGCGGCTCAAAATCAACTCGCGTCCGGCACGACCTAAATCTTTTCGCTTTTGCGGATTTTTTAACAGGTCGATCGTCATCTGCGCGAAATCTTTTGCCCCTTGCGCCGCAAACACGTGCTTGCCGTGCTCCACGCTGATGCCATCTAAAGCCAGGGGAGTAGCCACCACTGCGCGCGCCATGCTGAGCGCTTCCAAAACCTTGTTCTTAATGCCCGAACCGATCCGCATGGGACAAATGTTCACCGTGGCGCGGGCCACGTACTCGCGCAAGTCATCCACGCGTCCGGTCACGATAATATTTTTGCCGTTGTGCAATTTCTGCACGCTCTCCACCGGACTTTTGCCAACGATATAAAACTTGACGTCAGGAAACTCTTTTTGGATCAAGGGCAGGATTTCATAATTAAAATAGAGCACCGAATCCACGTTCGGCGGAAAGTTCATCACCCCGCGAAAGAGCAGGGAAGGCTCCTTATCTTCAATATCCAAGGGCTTAAACTCTTCGGGGTCTACGCCTGCGGCAATGACCGTGATGTTGGCGCTGGGCATAAACTTTAAGGTCCAGTCCCGGTCAATGCCGCTCACCATGACCGTGCGGGTGAACTGCCGGATCATGGACTTTTCATATTTCTCCATTTTGCGCGACTGGTTATAAAGATAGATTTTTTTAAGCCAGTTGGGTTCTACCGTGGAGTTGCGGTAGAACTGCATAGAGACCGAATCATGCGGGAAAAACAATGTGGGCGTTTTGCCGATCGCAGACTTGTGCCCTGCGATATTCACGGACAAAAGGTGCACGATGTCGTAGCGCTCTTGGCTGATCAGTTGCTCAAGCTTTTTCGCGAACTTTTGGCTTGTGAACTGGCGCACGCAAAAAGGGGTAGACTCAAAAACCATATTCCAGGCGCGGGCCAAAGGTGAGCGCAAAGGTTCGTGCGCCACCACTTCGACGCGCTTGCACCATTTTTTCATTTCCTCGATATGCGGCTCCGCCACCGGGGTTTCAGACTCGCAGAGGAGCGCGGTTTCATGCCGCTTGGCAATGTGCTTGATTACGCGGTAGCTGGTAGAACGCATGCCATCGTCCGGCGGAAAAGGGTAGGTGTGCACTAAAAAAAGGATCTTCATGGTTTGGTATTGCTTTGGATCGCGCCCGGATAAGCGGAATAGTAAAAGCCGCAATGCTTGCGCAACTCTTTAAGAGTGAACTGACCCGGCGCTGAAGAGCGCGAGACAAAACCGTAAGCCATACAGGAGCCATAGCCAAAAGCCGTGACCCGGCTTTGCATGCCGTGAGGGCCCATGGCAATAAAAATACGGTGCATCCCTTTCAGCATTAAACACAGCTCCAAAAATTCATCTGCTTGGACTTTTTGCTTTGGATAACCCGCAATTTTTAGAACGTCCCCTTTGTGCGCCTTAAAACGCTTTATCAAGTCCCGCACATCGTCGATCCCAGGCATGGCTTTAAAATTATGATGGGAAAGGATTACCTTTTTGCCCGCGCGGTGCGCCAGGCCAATCAATGTTTTGAGCAAAGGCTCCGAAGATAGCTCCAGGTCGATCCACTCCACCCAAGGCAGCGCGCGCTTAAACAATGCTAAGCGCTCCGCCGATGAGAGTCGAACGCTTTTATGCCGAGGGTCTTGCTCCTGGGGAGATCGAACCGTGGCCAACAGCGGCAGCCCGGAATTTTTGCGCACCTCTTGTAAAATTTCTTCCAAAGACTTACGTTCGCGAGCAGAGAAGGTGTCAATGCGCAATTCAATGAGGTCGGCTTTTTGCCGGTGCGCGGCCATGGCCGATTCCATAAGCTCTTTGCCCCCTAAGAGCGCGGCCACATAAACCGGTTCGCGGTTCAGTTTTTTCAGATGTTCCCAGTTCAGAACAGGATGGGGAGTCATGTTGTCTTCTTTACCATGGCATTGAGCAATTCGGCTTTAAACTCCGCAAACGCTCCGGCCGCAATCGCTTTTTTAGATTCTTCCACCAGGTTTAATAAAAAGTGCAAATTGTGAAGGCTGGCCAAGCGCATGCCGAGCATCTCTTTTTCGCGCAGCAAATGGTTGATATAGGCGCGGGTGTAATGTTTGCAGGTCGGGCAAGTGCAACCCTCATCTAACGGCCGCGCGTCGCGCTCGTCGCGAGTACCGCGCAAATTGTAGCGACCCGCGCAGGTAAAGATAGTTCCGTGACGAGCGCACTGCGTGGGAAACGCGCTATCAAACACGTCCACCCCTAAACTGATCGCTTCCAGCATTTCCGCGACCGAACCTACGCCCATTAAGTA
Source organism: Elusimicrobiota bacterium (assembly GCA_023249835.1). Taxonomy (GTDB): domain Bacteria; phylum Elusimicrobiota; class Elusimicrobia; order 2-02-FULL-39-32; family 2-02-FULL-39-32; genus JAHFBY01. Next base: position 8,057 of record JAHFBY010000039.1, read on the forward strand.
GCGCACTTTATGCTTAGGCAAATAATCTACGCTCTCTTTTAATACCTGGTTCATGTCGGCTTTGGACTCTCCAATAGATAACCCGCCGATGCCGTAACCGTCCGGATCAAATTCCTCCAACCGGTCCGTACACCAGCGCCGGAGCTCAGAATCCACTCCACCTTGCACGATGGCGAACAAATTGGGAATCCCCAAAGCGCGCCCGTGCTCCAAACCACGCTTGGCCCAGCGCACGGTCTGTTCGGTAGATTCGCGCAATTTCTTAGGCGTGGAGTCATGAACGGGACAGTCATCTAAGAGCATAGCAACATCCGAGCCCAGCGCCTTTTGAATGTCCATGCACATCTCCGGCGTAAACGTGCGCTTGGAACCGTTAAAGAAGTCCCGAAACATCAACCCCTCTTCGCTGCGCTTAATATTAAAATTCTTGCGGATCATTTGGAACCCGCCTGAATCTGTAAAGATGACCCGGTCCCAAAGCATGAACTTGTGCAGTCCGCCCAGCTCGGCAATCACATTTTCTCCAGGCCGAATGTGCAAGTGGAGCGCGTTGGCAATGATCGCCTCCGTGCCCAGCTCTTTGAGTTCATCTACAGAAACTGTTTTCACCGTGCCCTTAGTGGCCACCGGCATAAACGCCGGCGTGCGCACCACCCCGTGCGGCGTAGAAAGTTCCCCCAGCCGCGCACTGGTTAACTTATCTTCAGTGATCACTTTGTAACTCATATTGTTTTCCCCATTTCTAAATACATCGCGTCGCCTAAACTATAAAAGCGATAGCGCTTGCGCACAGCTTCCGCATACGCGGCTAAAATCTTTTCCCGGCCAAAAAGCGCACAGACCAAGAGCAACAGGCTCGATTCCGGCAAATGAAAGTTAGTGAGCATGGCAGCGTAAGGACACTGAAACGCGTAGCCCGGATAAATAAAAACATCGGTCCAGCCGCTCGCGTTTTGGATTTGGCCGTTGCGCACCGCGCTTTCCAAGGTGCGGACGCTGGTGGTGCCCACGACTACGATCCGGGCCTTGTCTTTGAGCGCGCGGTTAATGCGTTCCGCCTGGTCCGGCGCAATTTCAAAATATTCCGGATGCATTTTCCACTCTTCCACAACCGGTGTGCGAATAGTGGCGAACGTCCCAATGCCGATGTGCAGCGTCACGCTAGCCAAAGTTACGCCCAGACTTTCAATTTGCTTTAAGAGCGCG
>JAHFBY010000371.1 GCA_023249835.1 Elusimicrobiota bacterium
GGGAGCCTCTTTGCCCGCTGCGTCCTTATTGTTGCCATTGATAGTAACGTCTTTGCCAATATCGTCAAAAAGGGATTGCGCGGTATGTTCCGCTTCTAAGTTGTAGTCTACCAAAGTGTCATTTTTATTTAACGTTTTTGCGGCCTTATAAGCGGCGTCGTTCATATAATTTGGTTTTAAAATTTCGCCGTACTGCACCACTTCCATGCCAAAAACTAAAGATATGCTCAGCGCGTCTTCCAAGGTCCCCGACATCCCGGAAACTTTACCTTCGCGGAAAAAGATTTGTCCGCTGGAAGTGGACATTGAAGTTCGGCTCACTTTCACCGCGTTTAACGCCATGTCCTGCAAATCCCAACTGGTGTTTAAGATCGTAAAGTTTCGAATAGAAAACAATTCCATTTTAAAATATAGTTCAGCCGTTTCGGAATTGGGAAACAAAATGTTTAACGCCCTCTCTGTCATTACATGGGCAAACACTCCAAACGCGCAAGCCAAAAATACTGCGCCAACCATGGGGTTAATTAAGGACATAACCACCGCCAACCCTAAAACGCCTTTAGGAGAGGTCAAAAAGTCAAACAATTTTGTGACTAACCGGGCAGGTTTACTTCCTGTGCGCCAATCCCCAACATTGTTTTTATACCGGGCTTCATAAAGGACCATGGCCGCGGAATAGGCGTAGAAGGTATCTTGGAACACGCGCGAATCCTGTATTTGTCCGTTAGCGTCTTTAGGAACAATGGATTCCTGTCCGTTTTCTGAATGCAACCCGTACTGGTTCTTTTTTTCTTGTAACCGCGCGCGCATACAAGATTTAATGCTGGCCTCGGAAATGGAAGCGAACCTAAACTTAGGCCAAATCCAACTGGTTTGTTCGGACATCATTTGTTTTGCTTTTTCACCTTTTATAAGGATAGTTTGGGTAAGCGGGTCATAGTCAATTTCAGCTTTATCTAACTTTTCATCCTTGTCCGTGAATTCTTCGATCAGTCGTTTCGCGCTTTCGTCCGCAAGGATATGCTGGCGCCGTTTTTGCCAGCCGGCGTATTCCCTTAACCGCAAGTTTCCGCCTTGACTCAAAATAAAGTTGGTGCGGTCTTTATAGGGGACGTGGACTTCGTCAAAAATAGTGTTGCTGGTGGCGTCTTTAGCGAACTCGGTTAAGGTATCTTTTAAATCATTTTTACCTTCGATTGACTGGATTTCAGCCTGAGTGTTTAAATGTCCCATCTCTTCAATTTTCCAAACGCGTAGGAACCCTTTTGCTTTCTCTCCGGTTAAAACAGCTTTATACAAATCCATTACGGTCATTGCCGCTGGGTTCTCAAAACCTAACTCAGCGGCTAACGTTAAGAGCTCTCCGGTTAAAAGTTGAGCGCCCCCTTCCGCGGAATGAATTAAAGGGTCTAGTATTTTACTCATTTCAATAAATCGGGTTCTCCCGCTGCCCAGGAGGTCTGCTTGCGCTAAATTTTTATAGCCGGCTTTCTTTCCATTAAATGCTTCTTCGATATATTTTCGAGCTTCTTGGCTATCTTTAACCACCAAATCAAAGTTTGGTTTGCTATCAGTATAGAAGTGCAAGGCTTGCGCCGCTGCCATTGCCATAACGCTTTTACCGCCGCCAACATCGCGCCAGACCGCAACGTTTCCTTCCAACAAACGGATCACCCCTTCTCTTTGGTCGCGGTCCCTAAACTTATCCCAACCCAATTCTGTTTTTTTGCTTTCGTATAAGACCACAGTTTTTACCATTGAGTCGATAAGCTTAGTTTTTTGAATTAACGCGTCTTTAAGTTCCGCGGTTATTGGAATATTCTGCCTTTCCAGAAACTCGAATTGGCGCGCTGCTTGCGGAGAGACTCTTACTAATGCCGTGGCGAACGATTCCCCTATATCTACATTGGCCAAAGCGGACATTGCGGTATGAGTTTTAGCCAAAACAGCTAAATCGCTGGAATATTCTTCTTCAATTCCTTTGGTAATGGCTTCGCGCAGATCCTTTACTAAAAACTCAGCCGCGGCAGCGCGCAGAGACTCCGGGCTCGCCGGGTCTAAATATTCCCCAAGTTTCATTTCATTTATGTTGTAATTATTAACATCTTCCACTTGTTCGTTTTTAACTTCATCTGCGCCGTCAAGTTCTTCAGTTTTAACTTCTTCGGTCTGTTCTGTTTTAGTTTCAGTTAAACTTTCAGTTTTGACTTTTAATTCCTTAATTAGTTCTTGGCTCAAACTTTTAGCCTGTTTTAAGGCCAACTCTTGTTTAATAGTGAGCGGCTCGTTGCCAACCTTGACGCCTATTTTTTCTAACTCGGCAATGATTTCTACTTTGCTTTTGTTTTCCTTTGCCCAAGTTTCCATGCTCGCTCTAATTTCTGTGCCGGCAATTTCGGTTTGGAGCCCTTTAATCCTTTCTTTAACCGCGTTCATCTTGTAAGCATCGGAGACCGGTACATCTCTTATGATCTGCGCAGAAACTGTTCCCCACAAAGAAACTTCAGGGAGCTTGCCCGAATCTACGATCTTTTGCAAATGGTCGATTACACGCGCGTCGTTATCTTGGCCGGACCCTCTTCTAAAATTGTTTTCGATTGTTCTAACATAATCGTTTGCCATGGGTTTAACGACTGTATCGTAACGGCTAATCACCTCGGCTCTAAAGATGTCCAGCTTTGAACCCGGAACAATTTCGCGGGTATTGTAAATTTCTTTGTATAAGGCGGCAACCTCTTTTCTGCTTTGTCCCCGCAAATATAGGGCAATGGTTTGCATGTGCACTTCTTTAGAAAATTGAATTTTGACCCCATTTTTTAGTTCAATGACAGAACCCACGTCGTATTTGTTGTTTGCGCTGGCCAGTTCTTTCAGGG
>JAHFBY010000040.1:0-4838 GCA_023249835.1 Elusimicrobiota bacterium
GGATTTACTTTTCCAAACTGGATTATCTCCTAACAGGCCGTTACCTTGCAAATACTCGCCTGAATTCGTTGCCTGCAAGGCCAATTCAGTTCCCGCAGAATTGTTCCCATATGAAGGAGAAATTTTAAGGAAGTACCCTAACCCATTGCGTTCATCATACCCGCCCAGTACATTTAGCGCAGCGGGAACCGTTGCCAAAGTTAAAGTTGAGCCTAACAGCAGGTAGCTTGTTTGGATTTGCTGATGGTTCCTTGCTTTTAAGCGGAACCAATAAGTTGTATTGCCAATAAATGAATCAAGAATAGTTTGAGAGTCCCCCATACTCCAAAGGCTTTTAGTTTGTGCGCTGCTGAAGTTTTCTGAGGTTGACGACTCAATTTGAAATTGGGTGTCACCTGAGTTACCGTTTAAATTCAGCTTTACTTTTAAGGATGCGCTGGTCAGTTCTACAAACTCATTGATAACCGGCAAAGTGGAAAGCGTTACGGTAAAAGTGGAAATCCAAGGAGATTCATTTAAAAGTAAATCGCGCGTTTTAGTGCGCACAAAATAGCTGGTGTTAGGTACCAAGTTAGTAAAACTAACGGTTTGAGATTCTGACCAACCGACGTTAAAAAGAGGCTCTGCAAATAGAGGAGAACTTGAAACGTCGACCCAAAAGGGTTGGTCGTTCAGCCTAGTTTCGTTATCCACGGGCAAGTCCAACTGAACGGTCATTGATGAGATAAAGGAGTTTGTTTGGTGTATTCCATACCCTACAGGAGGATTAGTGTCATTAATATGAAAGCCGGCAATATTGGACCAAGAGCCGTAGGATTGGCTATCAACCGCGCGTACTCGCCAATAAAAGGTAGTGTCATACAATAAACTTGTCAGCGATTGAAAATAGGAATTATTCGTAGCGCTTGCCAAATGAATGACATTAAATGAGGAAGTGGTAGATAGATTTATAATATATGATACTGCACTTCCGTCCCCGGAAAGGGCGTTGCTGTCTGGTCCATCGCTGTCAAGAGAATCTGACCAATCCAATAACGGAATGCTGCTAGTTGACCCAGAAAGCGGAGATAAAAGCGTTGGCTGCGAAGGCTTTAAGTCTACGCTTATGGTTCCTGCATCCCCGCGGATACCAGCTAACGCAATAGGTCCCCCATCAGCGTTCAATGTATTGATATTAACGCTATTTCCATACACCTTAATTCTGCCACCGCTTCCGCCGCTACTATAAAATTGCCATTGTTGAGGTTCTGTTTGGCCATCGCCACCCCAGGCATTTATCGATGATCCGCTTATACTCTCCGCATCAATTAAAATCCCACCACCGCTTCCGCCACCGGATGATTCTCCAGCAGGAGCAGTATATCCACCCGAAGCAGTGATCACTGCAAAAGTTACCGATGATGCGCTTAAAAATATGAATCCTCCGCCAGACCCTGAACATCCGTTTCCAATTCCACCAGAAGACCCCATTTCAATATCATCTGATGAAGGTGGAATTGTTTTTACTGTAGAAAGTCCGTATATGGGCCATCCGCTACCATAAGATGCGCCACTGCCCACCATTCCGCCGCCACCGTTCCCGCCGCCAGGTCCTCGACCAAGACTTGAAATAGGAGAGCATCCACCTGGAAAACCACTTGCAGACGCATCTAAAGTTCCGTAAATACTAATAGTGCTGGCATAAAACTCTACGCCACCAAACTTACCGGCCCAAGGAGCAACGGTAACTGTACTAGGCCAAACTTTTAAGGTTACTCCGGCCTCAACTTTAAGCCAACCAATGTTTTTGTGCACGCCGGCCACAACCGTATCTTGCGATACGATCCAATCGCTCCCTTGATGGTCAGTATCTTCAAGGTTAGATATCTGTTGCCAAGACATGTCGGAAGAGCTAGAAGCGGACAGTATTCCGGTTTGAATGGCTGACCAAGCAGATTCATTGTTAACCAAATCTCTAGCTTTAACGCGAACGTAATAAAGAACCCCTGTTTTTAGGCCGGATGTTTCCCATTGAGCATTTGCAATCCACTGAGAGTTAACCGTGGCCCAAGCAAAAGAGGAGGAAGAGGAAACTTCAACCCAATAGGGCTGCGCATGCAAAGAAGTGTCTAAATCTGTAGCCGCGCTGAGAAATATTTGGAGAAAATTGCCATTTACGGTTACAGATTGAATTGCCGCGCCTGTTGGCGGGGTTGTATCCTTATGAATTAATGTCCAGGGATTGGTCCATGCTCCATAGGATTGCATATCAACCGCGCGCACTTTCCAGTAGTAGGTTGTTTCATAGGGCAATGATTTTATAAATTGGAAGTAAGAATAGATTGTTGTTGTATCGAAATATAGCGGGACAAAATTTAATGATGAGGACATGTTTAGTTGATAAGTAACAGCGGAGCCGTCACCCGTTAAAGTATCTGAATCTGGCCCATCGTTGTCAACAGAGTCTGACCAATCCAATAACGGGATGCCGCTAGTTGACCCGGAAAGCGGAGATAAAAGCGTTGGCTGCGAAGGCTTTAAGTCTACGCCTATGGTTCCTGCGCTCCCGCGGATACCGGATAATGAGATAGGTCCCCCATCAGCGTTCAATGTATTGATATTAACGCTATTTCCATACACCTTAATTCTGCCACCGCTTCCGCCGCTACTATAAAATTGCCATTGTTGAGGTTCTGTTTGGCCATCGCCACCCCAGGCATTTATCGATGATCCGCTTATACTCTCCGCATCAATTAAAATCCCACCACCGCTTCCGCCACCGGATGATTCTCCAGCAGGAGCAGTATATCCACCCGAAGCAGTGATCACTGCAAAAGTTACCGATGATGCGCTTAAAAATATGAATCCTCCGCCAGACCCTGAACATCCGTTTCCAATTCCACCAGAAGACCCCATTTCAATATCATCTGATGAAGGTGGAATTGTTTTTACTGTAGAAAGTCCGTATATGGGCCATCCGCTACCATAAGATGCGCCACTGCCCACCATTCCGCCGCCACCGTTCCCGCCGCCAGGTCCTCGACCAAGACTTGAAATAGGAGAGCATCCACCTGGAAAACCACTTGCAGACGCATCTAAAGTTCCGTAAATACTAATAGTGCTGGCATAAAACTCTACGCCACCAAACTTACCGGCCCAAGGAGCAACGGTAACTGTACTAGGCCAAACTTTTAAGGTTACTCCGGCCTCAACTTTAAGCCAACCAATGTTTTTGTGCACGCCGGCCACAACCGTATCTTGCGATACGATCCAATCGCTCCCTTGATGGTCAGTATCTTCAAGGTTAGATATCTGTTGCCAAGACATGTCGGAAGAGCTAGAAGCAGACAGGCTCAGTGATCTCATGAATAAAAATAGCCCAAGGTACATAATTTTTTTCATTGATAATGACACTCCTTTAAACAACTTTGCCCTTTCCATAAATATAGGCTTTTTAGTTTGACTAGCCAATGCGCCTATTACCTAAATGTGTGCAGGAATGCGTGCTTAAGATTGTTAGCGCTTTTCATTTATTTTTTAAATTTAAAGCGTTTACAACTTTGGTATATTGAGCCAAAAAAATAGCATCAGCAGGCTCTAATGCAATTGCTTTTTCCCAATCTTTGAGCGCTAAATCAAATTGACCAATACTTTGATAGGCATATGCACGATTTGCAATCGCGTCTATATAATTGGGGCTAAACGACAACGATTTTGAAAATGATTTAATTGCATGTTCAAACATTTTGTTTTCTAAATAAAGTGTGCCCAATATATTGTGGATTTCAACCATGGCAAGATTAACTAATGGAATTTTTGCTAATATTTCATACAGTCGCATTGATTGCATCATTTGGCCATTCTTCATCATTCTAACAGCCAAATCTTTTATCTGATAAGGAAACTCATAAACATCATCTGCATCAAATTGAATTTCAGGAAATCTTTCGTTTTCTTTGAAGCGAATACTAAGCCACATTAATTTCCCTGAAGGACTTTCCATTCTAGTGTCCAGCCATTTTGATATAAACATATCAATCTTTTTTAAATCAACTTCCCGAACTGGTATATTATGATTATAGGGCTCGTCAACAACTATATTTTTAACCCAATCTTGCCAGCCTTCTGGGTCAAGTATAATATGCCGTATGCCCAAAGACAGCAAATATTTTCTTAATTCGTCATCGTTCTCAACCTTTTCCGCAAAATCTAAAATAGGCTGTTTATTTAAACTGAGGCTAAAATAATGTTTGCGTTTAATTCCGGCAGGCCTAAATGATCCCATAAACAATACTTTGTCATTGTTGTCCGTGTATTTGTTAATAATATAATTAATCCAATCAATATCCGCGACATTTGCATAACGCGTTTCAGAAACAGCTGTTCCCAATGAAGAATATGGAGGATATCCTGAAGCGAAAAGCAGGCCTGCGTGTACAATGCTTTTCTTAGCAATGACAGTAGTGCCCATTCGTATTAAATTAAATAGTATTACAAAAGTTAAAAATATTCTTAACCAAAATAGTTTCATGTTTTGAAAAGTGAGATAAAGGGCAAACGCAAAACTAACCACAAATACAAAAATAAGAGGACCAGCATGATAAGGGGGTTTTAAAGTAAAAAATAAGGAACAAACCCAACTGGTTATACTAATTAAAGAGATTAATCGCACTTCCAGAGAAAAATAGCTAGATAATGATAAAACCGAATAAAAACATAGCCATGCGGAGGGCCCCCACCAAATAGCTGCTGATCCAAATGAACCGGAACGTCCTATCTGTGTGAGGTTTGTTAAATAAGCAACAAAGCCATGCGGCCCCATGTAATATAAGCCATATTGCGTTAAAGGATGTGTTAGT
>JAHFBY010000040.1:4848-9233 GCA_023249835.1 Elusimicrobiota bacterium
GGATTTCCTGTAATTATTAATGCACGGAGAGCCCAGGGCCCCCAGGCAATTAAAATGCCAATATTAAAATAAATTAGCAATTTGCTAACTGTAAATAATTTCGTTTTAGTTTGTCCGTTTAATTTATTTAAATAAATCAATATTATTCCAAGAACTGTAATGACAATAGAAGGCGCTGCGCTAATTTTATGCCCCAATGCAATACCTCCCATTAGTCCAGAAAGGAAATGCCAATTATTTTTATCATTTTCTTCATTTGAGTGTTTTTCAAAGGCAGTCAATAACGCCCACCACTGTAAAATTAAGAATACTCCTGGTTGCAGGTCATTCTTTATTAATGTTGCCAACCAATATGCGGTATCACTTGTAATTAATATTGCAATTGAACATACGGCAATAAATTTTGTTGTTACTCGGGTTAGCCAACCATAAAGAAAAATTGTCAAGAAAGCGAAATAGCCCCAAACAATTAAATATACCGCTTCTTTTGAGTTCGCCAATAGTGCCCATGTGGACAAAAGTTCACTATTTTGAGGAAATAGGCTGTAAATATGATATGGATTTACACTGAATTTTGATTCGGTCATGTAATAGTTGGGCAATGCCAAATTTATCATCAAAGTGTCCCAATAATTTTGAGGAAGAACATAAAGAACTGCTAATGCTATAACCCAGAAAGAGCAAGCCCATATGCCAATGTTTAATTTGATTGGTTTTAGAGTGTCTACCAATTTCTTGAAATCGATTTTTATCACAAAATCATATGTATTGGTTAATATCCAGAATAATCCAGAATAAATCAATCCTAAGGCAATTTGTTTTTTAAACAGACCAAGAACACCTAATAAATACCACAACATGCTTAATGCCCATGACCCTAAAAACCAATTTAATGCCTTTATTTCCAATGTTGAAAATTTACCATTCCCATCATTGTAAATCTGAGATGAATTGAATTTAAACGTTAATGCCATTTGTAATATTACATTCCCTGAAAAAATAAACCATTTGCTTATTGATAAAAAAACAAGCAATCCCCAAATAGAATTGATATAACCGCCTTTTAGCCGAACTAGTAATTTTAGGTTATATTTGATCATATCCAATGTCGGTATAAGATGTTCTGGTAATATTGGCTTAGCCCACAAGTTATTAAACACGCAATAGAGAGTGAACGCCAGTAATATTGAAAATGCAATGGAAAGAAAGCGATGTGTAGTTGATGATGGCAAAGAGATTAGAATTCCAAAATCTTTTTTTGTAAGATTCCGAACCTGCTTTTTATTTGATTTTATTTTATCTTTAATGGTGCCCAAGTTTTATTCCTTAAAGTGATAATTTATCTTTGTGTGAGAACTTAATTTACCCCTGGCCTTGATCTTTAATCGTGTTTCTACCGTCTAATATAGGTTTTCTGCATTATAAAGCCTATAGCCCTATTATCTAAATGTGTGCAGGAATAATATTTCAAAAAAAAGAACATTTGCAGTGCAGGGGTGTCGAAATTGATTTAACGCATATTATTATATCAAATTCATAAGAGTTAAATGGTGAACTATTTAGGCCATACGGTTTTCCGATTTTGCCTAGAGCAACTCCGCAAGAAAGCAACTTCAAAATCCCGGAATTGCCTTGTTGTAGGGTTTTGCGGATGGCTTGAATATATGGTATTGTCTATCTTAGTTCAAAAGGTTAACTTCATGTATTATACTGAATTCGCTAAATATGGACGCATGCTGTGGGACTCCGGGTTAATTCATATTACCTCAGGGAACCTTTCCATTCGCAAGGGAACTACAATCTACGTCACGCGCACAGGATCGCGGTTGGGCGACCTCTCCAGTTCCGATATTATTGCGGTTAATTTAAATAATACATTGCGCGATAAAATCGCCTCCTCCGAAACCCCAGTGCACCGCGAAATTTATTTAGCGCATCCAGACGTGGCCTCAGTCGTGCACGCCCACCCCCCCCATGCCACTGCCCTTTCTTGGGACTATACCACCATTCAACCCATTGACTCCGACTCCCTTTATATTCCAGAAATTCCCGTGCTTACCGATTGCCCTTATGGCGAAGGCTCCGCATGTGTCGCTAAACATTTTCCGGAATTGTTAGGCAAACATACTGTAGCCTTAATTCGCGGCCATGGCGCTTTTTCTGTGGGCACTACCCTCGAACAAGCCACTGCGCGATTGTCCATGATGGAAAATCAATGCCGATTAATCTATATGCGCAAACTACTCGAACATAAATAAATCTTCTATTATAAATGACCCTACCAAACACTAATTTGCCAGCTATCCCAGAATGGCTGCAAAAAATTCAGCCAATATTAGGTCAAACATCTCAAAATATACAAGTAATCCACAAGAAATTCACAACTTACTTTAACTTTTTAACTGTGGAGTCAAATAAAATCAATCTTATATCTCAGCATGATTTAAATATTTTTTCGATTAGACACCTATATGATTCAATTGTGCCACTAATACTTTTCCCCAATTTGTTGCTTTCATTAAAAGGTTTGAATATGGTTGATGTTGGATCAGGAAATGGATTGCCAGGAATTCCCTTAGCTATTGTTTCTCCAATGACAAAAGTTTGTTTGCTCGAATCCAGTGTTAAAAAATGTCAATTTTTAATCGATCTGATTAAACAGTTAGAAATAGATAATTGTAAGGTTGAATGTGTTCGCGCAGAGTCTGCTGGGCAGAACGCAAAGTTACGTGAATCTTTTGATATTGCAATGAGCAGGGCCATGGCAAAAATAAACACAGCCCTAGAATTAGTGCTCCCTTTAATTAAAGTGAATGGTTTTGGATTCTTTTGGGGAAGCGCTGGTTCATGGCTAGAATGGCAAGATATTCAGCAAGTTACAAGTTTGTTGGGCGGCGAAGCCAGATCTCAAGAGAACTATCAACTGTCAAACGATAATAGTATATTGCGTCAAATTTTAAAAGTTGAAAAAATAACGCCCACTAATAAAAAATATCCGCGAAGAGATGGGATTCCTAAAAAACATCCAATCCACTAAGGTTTAAATGTTTCACGTGAAACATTTAAACCTTAATTAAACAACGATATGACAAATATCAATTCATACGGGTTTAAACTGTATTCAAAGGTTTCCTTTGCAGGAACAATGTCATCAAGAAGTTTTTTTCCTTCCATGCTGTAATGAATAATACGCCATTTTTCTGGTTGTTCTAAGGTTGGCGGCTTTATTTTCAAAATCGTTTTATCTAGTGCAAGCGCTGCAAAATAGGAATTATTTGCAGTTATATAGCCTTTAAAAGGCAATTGCAATGAGTTGCCCATTAATTTTGATAGTAAATAACTGGATTCTAAATGCAAATTATTACTGTTTATAAGGTAGTTGTTTTCATTGCGTAATATTAAAGAAATAGATTGGCTTTTAAAATTTTGAGTCAATAAGCTTTCCCCATGCATTTCCTTAATATTAAAACTACGAATTTGGGTTAGCCCATTGTGATTTATAGGAACAGTGCCTGCCCAACGAATTTTTATTCTTTCGGTTTCCACTATTGGCGGAAGTTCCTCATTCCAAAGATATTCTGTATCGGGAATATGGAACAGTTCGCGTAGTTTAGTCCAAGAGCCCGCTCTTTTTATTTGTGTTAAGGGGTGTAAAATAACCTTGCCATAATACCGACTTGTTTCAGGGTGCATTAAATTCAATAAGTCATTAAAAAATAGGTAATTTTTAGACCAATCATCACTATTTACAATATAATAGAGATCAACATCTTTTAAAATTTGAGAAAAAGATATTTTGACTAAATAGCCATTGGCATGAAGAGCAGTCATTATGGGTTCGATGTATTCATGTAGTAGGGGGGTGTCTAAAGCGTATGGATTGGCGCTTAGGATTAGGTTTGCTATCGGCATCTTTTTGGGAGTATGTGCGGCTATTAATTTTAAAACTTCTAACAGATCTTTTTTTATGCGGTCATTAAAATTAAACTGCAACGAATCATAGATATAAGAATTTTCAGACGTCGGAATTATCATATAACCATCAGGTTGGTACTGGATCGCTCTAAATAAAAGTAGGTTATGTTCAAAATATGCAGGATACCCGGCGCCTGCGCCGCATGCGCTCCATGCTTCCCTTCCCTCAGTTTGAGCTAAAGACATTGCTACATCCCCAACACCCATTGTTGGGATAAACTTTTTTTGTTTATCCCCTATGGGGTATGGGGTAATATCTTGAGTTAGAAACCGATTTAGGGTTTGATATTCTCTATTTTTTAATAGTGACGGCACCATATGTTCATTAAAGAGTTGAGGAACAAAAAAGAGATTTAACCTTGATTGCATTGCTTGCAGCGCAAAGTAAAGATGGGATTGTATTTCTTGAG
>JAHFBY010000041.1 GCA_023249835.1 Elusimicrobiota bacterium
GGGTATTTAAAATGAGCGATCGAGATCATTCGGCCTGGCGCAACATTTCCAATCGTATCAACTGGTATCAGGCGTGGATGATCTATGTGGCCAATTTAAAAAAATATGAGCTGATCAAGATCGGAGGCCACCAGTCGGCTGCTTCCTCTTCGCTCCAGATCATGATCGCTGTGCACATGCATGCCAAGCGCGGAGTGGACCACGTCTTTGATAAACCGCACGCAGCTCCTGTTTTGCATTCCATTAATTATATCTTGGGCAAGCTTCCGGGCGGACGGCGCACCATGGACCGTTTGCGTGAAAACAGGGTCCTGCCTGCGGTCAATCCGCAGGTGATAGAGAGACTTCAGAGCATATCTCTAGAGGAGAGGCAAGGTTTTGAAAAATTGACGCGGGAGATGGAAGCCAAAATGCCCGAACATATGCGCAAAAATTCCCAAGAGATTGGGTTGCATTCTTATCCCGGCATGGTCGATCCTGACAAGGTGGATGATCCCACGGGATCGGTGGGCATGGGCGCGGCTTCGGCGATCATGCAGGCGCTGAAAACAAAATTTCTTATTGCGCAAGGGCACAATGTGGCCAACCCCATGTTTTATGTGGTTTTAGGCGATGGTGAAGCCAATGAAGGGCAAGTGTTGGAAGCGCTGCACGTGGCGTCGGAATATAATTTAAAAAACGTAGCGTTCATCTTGGACTTTAACCGGCAAACATTGGATAAGAAAGCGCCCAACGGTACTTACCGCCGCCTGATCCAAACTTATCTGGCTAATGGATGGGACGTGATCGATCTCAAATGGGGGCGCATGTCCCAATCGGAATTTGCCAAGCGAGGGGGAGATAAACTAAAAAAAGCGTTGGACTCTTTAAACGAGGAAGAGTTTCAAACCCTGCTGGCCAAGCCCGGTCAAGTGCGCAGCATCTTGTTATCTCGCGTCGGTGCAGAAAAAGAAAAAATAAAATTGAGCCGTTTCTTGGAATCCTACACAGACGAAAAACTCTATGAGATTGTCTCAGACCTAGGCGGACATGACCTGGAGGAATTGAACGCTGCGCTCGATTGGTCAAAAACCTCCGCGACTAAGCCTACCTTGATATTTGCGCACACCATCAAAGGCTGGGGGATGAAACAGTTGATCGGCGATGATGGGAACCATTCCATGCTGTTAAATGGCGGTCAAATGGAACAGTTCGCTAAGATGCATGGAATTAATATTACAGAAGATCCTTACCCGTTATTTTCGCCCGGTTCTGATGAAGATAAGCTGTTATTGAGGATTGCGGCGCGCATGAGCGGAGAAGAGGCGGAAAAAGAGTTTCAAATTGAGAAAAACCAGGCACAATATTATTCCCGGTTGCGACACCGGGCTTTGCCGATCCCGATCGTCCCGGAGCGGGTCAACGCTAAAATGAGCACGCAGGAATATATGGGCGGTATCATGCAAAAATTTTTGACGATCGCGGAAAAAAATGTTTCAGAATTAACTCCCGAACAAGCCAATATCCGCCCGTTCGCTGAATTGGTAATCTCCATATCGCCGGACGTGGCCTCTTCCACCCATTTTTCTTCAGCTTTGCGTAGGAAGATGAGTACCACCGGAGTGGGTCGTCACATTGCCTTTTCTATTGAAGAGATGAACGCTATGATGGCCGCGGCCGCGTTCGGCAAAGCCTATGCTTTTGACGGGGTGCCGCTTTTGCCCTACCTCACCATCTACGATATGTTTTGGGACCGCCGCGCCTTGGACATGTTTTTTTACGCGCAATACTGGAAATCGCGGATGCTCTTGATCGGCACGCCTTCGGGCGCCACTTTGAGTCCGGAAGGGGCGCAGCATCAGTCCGGAACCGGGCCCGTGGTGGCCCGCGCCATTCCCAACGTTATCTCCTGGGAGCCTTGGTCTCCGCATGAGTTGGGCGTGATCGAGTCCGACCGGTTGCGGAGGATTGCGCAGCAAGATGATTTGGAAAGAAATGTGGTTTATTATCGTTTATCCACTTTGCCTGTAGACTGCGGGGAGCTGTGGAAACGTTTGCGAAAGCAAAAAATTTATCAGGAACTGATCCGCTTGGCCCAAGCCGAAGATCCTAACACGGATGAAGAAACCGTAATGCGCGGCTATTGGGAGAAAGAGCTGTTGGCCGGAGGCTATCGCCTGGTGGACTATCGGGGAGAAAAAGGGTACGATTCCAACGAAAACGTGGTTAACATTGTTGCCAGTGGAGTGATGGTGGAGGAAGCTTTAAAAGCTTCGGACGAGTTGTTGGAGCACGGGATATTCGCCAACGTGATCGTTTTTGTGAGCCCGCAGTTGTTAATGGATTCCTTAGGAAGGAAGACCGGTTACGCACAGTTAAATAAACTGATTCCATCCGAAGAGCGGGACTTTACTCCGGCGGTCAGCGTTTGCGACGCGCCATCTTATTATCTCGCAAAGTTCGGCGATATCCTGGGCTTGGGCTGCGGGGTGGATGCGTTAGGCAACGAACAAAACGGGCTTTCCACGCGCAGTCCGCTCAGCATCTACGATCATCACGGCACTTCGGCTTTACACATTGCGCAAGCCGCCTATATGCAGGCGATCGTCCGCAGAGATCAAGTTCAGGAAAGAGTGATCAAAAATATCGAAACTGGCTCGGGAGGCTCTTCGCTGGAGATCGAATTAGCGGCATTGCGCAAAAAAAGCACGCCCGGCGCCCTGGCTTTTTGGCCGCACTGGATGAGCCTGCCGGCCATTGGCACGTTGGAAGGTGGGATCTTAGGGATCTTCTCCTATCTGATTTTAAGTTTGCTGCCGGTCCATACTTTGGCGATCTTAAGTTTTATGGCCGCGGGCCTCTCCGTAGCCTGGTTTTTTACGCTTTGGCTTCTGCACTATATTTTTGGCGTTCGCCTGCCCTACGGCCGCGCGGACCGGGACTTGCACCGCTCTTTGCAAGCGGCTAAAACCGCGAGCATCAGCCTGCTGGCTTTGCCGCTCTTGGTCTACTCCTTAATGTCGCAGGATTGGCTTTGCGCAGTTTTTGCGGTCTTGGCCGCGGGCGCTTTGCATGGCGTTGCCGACTACCGTATTGAAAAACACTATTCTCAGTTTAGTCTCATTCCCGCGGCCGCGGGGTCCAATCGCGTTTTGGTTTATTTGGTCAACAGCAACACCTTGGCGAGCCTCGCGCAAGAAATTAAAAAACAATATTCCCGAGCGCCGGCAGATCGTAATTTAATTTTATTGTTTTCCAACGTCCCGGGCCTGAAGCTGGACTTCGACGCGCTGTTAACGGAATTCTTAAGCGCGCGGTTAGGGGTGAACGCAGAGATGATGCAGAGCGTGTTCGCGCAAACGCCGGAAGAGTTTAACCGTAACGTCGTCATTCAGTCCGCAGAGATTTTCGCGCTCCAAGGCGTTCAATCTCAAAACCATATCCGCACTTCTTATTTGAACGTCCTGGTCTCAGTCCGCGTGGCGCAGCTGCGCCAAACCCCAAACTTCGGCGTAGATTATTACCTCGACCAGTGGATCCTCACCGGCGATTGGAACCGAGACACGCGCATCTTTTTAATCACCGTGGGTTCTCTGGTTACTGATATCACCGGGCTCGTTAGGCAAATGGAACAAGAAATTCAGTCCGCCACCGCTGTGCTGCAGGCGCAATAAAACCCTGGCTTTTATGAAATATACATAACTAAACTATTGAAATATTTATAATTCAATTATATAATTATCAATATGTGGATCAAGCGAACTATTGAAGCTGAACTGCTTAAGGCAGTCAAACAACGGCCGAGCGTGCTTTTGACTGGAAGTCGCCAAAGCGGTAAAACCAGCATCCTGCAAAAAACTTTTCCGAACTACGGCTACATCTCCCTAGATCCTCCACATGTGGCAGAAGAGGCGGAAGAGTCCGGTGGTCAATTCCTCCAAAAGCATCCAGCGCCTTTAATCCTGGACGAAGTGCAATATGCTCCGCGCCTTTTTAGGCATTTAAAGTCCGTTATTGATGATAGGCGCAAGGAGTCCGGACTCTATTTGCTCACGGGGTCGCAAAAGTTTTCCTTAATGCAAGGCGTCACAGAGAGCTTGGCAGGGCGAATCAGCGTCTTTGAACTTCACTCTCTGTCGCTGGCAGAACTTGAACATTGGAGCGGTAAGTGCGCGGAGGGAGAGCAACTCCTGGAATGGCTACTATTGGGGGGATATCCGGAGTTGCATGAGCGGGGCTTAAAACCGGAAAGATATTATTCGGATTATTTAGTTACCTATCTGGAAAGGGATGTTCGCCAATTGATAAAAGTTCGCGATCTAAGAGATTTTGATCGGTTCATGCGCTTGGCGGCGGCGCGAACCGGACAGCTTTTATCGATTACTAATTTTTCATCTGATTTAGGGTTAAGTCCCCTTACTGTTAAAAGCTGGTTGTCGGTGCTGGAAGCCTCTAACATCATTTATCTTTTAGAGCCCTTCTATAAAAATCTCGGCAAGAGGATCGTGAAAACTCCTAAACTTTATTTTTTGGATACGGGTTTGGCTTGTTACCTTTCGGGAATTCGCACGACAATGGACCTCAAAGGAAGCGGATTGATCGGAGCTTTGTTTGAAACCATTGTTTTAGGGCAGATGGTTCGCTGGCATACGAACCAAGGCAAACAGCCGGCGCTCTATTTTTGGAGAGACCATACCGGTCATGAGGTGGATTTCGTGATCCCAATAGGGGACAAACTGAAATTAATTGAATGTAAATGGAGCGAATCTTCCCCTGATAGAGTAAAAGGGTTTGAAGAGATAGAAAAACTCCAAGGAGGAGATCGCATCATCAGCAAATCCGTCATCACCTCTCTAAGGAGCGCGCGTAAAACTAAAATGAATTTCTTCATAGATAACGCAGTTGAATTAAAGATGCTGTCTGGATAACTATTATTTTCAATTTATCCAAACCTTTAAGGGCGTAAGAGCGGTTATTTTTTGGTTTTGAGATATTCGGATTTAATGGTTAAGGCGGGCAAGGGCTTTTTTTTGCACCTTGATAATGGATTTTACAAGACGGTTAGATAATAGCTGGGTTGCAACCTGAATATTTAACCCCTCCTCAGATGAGGATGCGACCCAAAGGATCTCCCCGGTCTGCGCATCCACCATGCGAGCCGCAAAGCCTACCTCTGCTTCTAAAGAATAATATTGGGGCGCCTTAGACACTTTCCGATCTTTGGTATAGCCAATCACAACCTGTTTTTCTACCGTAACCCATCTTTCCGCATGTTGAGGCGGATTGCTCGTTGAGCTTTGAATGGTGTAGGGTCGCAGCTCTTGCTGGCTCTCAATATGTGTGATTGGGGTCTGTTTTTCGTCTACAATGTCCACCCAATTAACGCCGCGTTTCTCAGGAGTATAGGTCGTGATGCTGCCTAAAATCAAAGCATTTGCGTTAAGCAGCTTGCCGATTTCCAGGGCATTGCTTGAATCAATGGCGCCGGTAGATCCCAAATAAGATTCTTTGAGCACGGATTCTATGTGACGCCTTTCTACGATTTGATACCCTGCCGTTAAGAGTGATTGTTCAAATAAACTAGTCACCACCTCCCCAGAACCCGGGACCCCGGGGAAATCGGGAAATTTCATCAACGCGACTCTTTGGATCTTTTTAAAATCATAGTTTGCCTGCCGGATGACTGAAGAGTGAGCGCAGCCAGCAATAGAAACAATAAGCAGCAGGTAGAACAAGGGATGGCACAGCTTCATGGATTGTTTTGCAGTTGACGAATGTGCCTGTACGCAACCTCCGAGCGCTTCGTATCAACAGGGTTTAATCTTAAAAAATCATTCCAAGAAGCGCACGCTTTTGCAGACCACCTATCCGTTTCAGCGGGCAGACGCGCGCTCATTGCTTCATAAATCAGACTCAAAGCATAGAGGCAATCTTCAGTAGGCTTAATTTGCACGGAGCGTTCCAAAGCGTTTATTGCCTCATCTAATTTATCCATGCCGCGGTAGATCAGCCCTAAACTTAAAAAAACCCTGTAATCGTTGGAGTTCTCCGCGCTTAAGGAAATTAAAAGCGCGATCGCATCCTCATTTTTACCTTGATTGGAAAAGGTGATCGCCTGCTTTAGCCTCTCCTCCTGGTTAGGAGCGGACCAGATCAAAGAGGGCAGATTAAGCAGGAGAATCAATAAAAATATCTTAAACATAGGATTATTATATCTAATTAATATTGGTAATATGTGTTGAATTTTATTTCTTTTGCTATAATTTATCAATGGAATTTAAAGATAGGGAACTACTTAATGAACTTAAGGAACGGTTGCCTGTAAATGTGAAGCTGCATTTAAAGAATTTAATCGCCTTTGGATCGCGAGTAAGGGGTGACGCCTCTCCTGATTCTGATCTTGATGTCGTTGCGCTCATTGATGAAGTCAGCCCGGAAATAGAACGCTGTATAAGCGATACAGCATATCAGGTAATGTGGGACCATGATTTTAATCCTATGATATCGCTGCTTGTTTTTTCGGAATCCAAATTCAAAAATTCATTTCGTAGAGGTTTTTCATTCTATAGAAACGTTATGCAAGAAGGCATTCAGATATGACGGAAGAAATGAAGAAACTAATAACCCGTTCGGAAGAATCGGTAGTGGTTGCTGAGAAATTATTGCAAGATGGTTATTTCTCTCATGCTGCAAGCAAGGCTTATTATGCGATGTTTTATGCTGCCCAGGCTTTATTAAAATCAGAAAATATTAACGTCAGTAAACACTCCGCAGTTGAGTCTATGTTTGGACATCATTTTTCCAAGCCTGGCAAACTGGATTCAAAATTTCATCGTATGCTCATAGAAGCTAATAGGGTTAGGAACTTAGCAGATTACGCGATCGATGATGAAATTATTGGGTCTGTATCCCAGCAAAGGGTTTGGGACTGCAAGGAATTTGTTCTAAAAATAAAGTCTCTTCTATAAAAGCATTATTTTATTTAGTTGACAACTTTTTTTTTAATTACTACGATCTGCATCAAGACGTTGTTCTTTAACTAAAAATTCTGTTGGTGCCTGAACAGGGCTTAATAGAGGAACTCCGTGTGAATCGGAGGCTGTCCCGCAGCTGTAACCGGGGACGAACCTGAGAACTCACTGGACCGCAAGGTTTGGGAAGAGCAAGGGGAGATTGATCCGGGAGCCAGAAGACTTACCAATGTTTGCGCCGTTGCGCGCTGAACCGTTTTGACTTCGTCAGGGTCAAGCGAACAGATTGTTTCCAAGCATTTCCCCGATAGAAGGGAAAAGATTTTGGGTTTCGGTATTTATTTGCCGAAATAAGGGTTCATTAGTAGGGATAGATCCTTAACGTGCCGCGCGCGCGTTAGGGTTTTTTTATTTTTAAAGGAGGAGTTCTATGCAGAAAATAATGCTGGTGATGCTGTGTTTGGTTTTGGGATCGCAGGTCTATGCCATGACCAACGAAGAAATGGAAAAAGAAGTGCAAGCGCTTAAAAACAAAGTACAGGAGTTGGAAAAATATACTTTTCCACCGGAGAAGGTCGAAGAGATTAAAAAAGTGTCTGAATTCGTTTGTCCTAACGGGCATGCTTTTTCCTCCGCCCCCAAAGAGATGAAGTGTCCGCACGATGAGTTAAGCGTTAAAGAGCGCAGCGCTTTAATTAAAATAAAACTAAACCGCCGCGAAGAAGTGGGTGAAAAAATTAGCGGCATGATGGAAGAAGAGTTCCGCAAACGGGTGAACGTGGCTGTTTCGGGCACCGGCATCGTTCAGCACGTGTCGGCAAGCGAAGAGGAGACCACAAAGAAACAAACCTTTAGCCAAGGGTCAGCCAACGTTTATCTCTTAAGCCAACCAATGAAGAACACAGTATTTTTTATTGACTTGGAAGCTTTGGGCGGGCAAGGACCCGACGCGACAATCGCAAACAACTCTACCTTAAATAATGACGCCACCTCCCTTCCCAATGGAGTGCAAGCCGATAACGCTCGCCTCCGCGAAGCCTGGATTCAAAGGACCGCGTTTGATCAAAAACTGCAAATGGTCGCTGGCAAAATCGATCTGACCAACTATTTTGACCGTAACGTTGCAGCCAATGACGAGACTACCCAGTTCCTCACTGGGACCTTGGTCAACAACCCTTTGATCGGCAATCCTGCCAATGGGCCAGGACTATTTGCCTCTTTTGACAGCCGCCGCGGTGTGGGCGTGAGCCTGGGAGCGCAAAGCCCTAACAGCGCGGGCGTCAATGTCACGGAACAGCCGTATTTTATTGCGGAAATAGAAACTCGGTTTAGGTTCTTGCTTGGGAACCTCGGGAATTGTAGACTATGGGGAACGCGCAACGGCCGGACGTCAGGTCCTTATATTGAAGACTATTCAATTGGTATGAGCATTGATCAGGAGTTAAGCGGCAAAATAGTTGCATTTGGTCGCCTTGGACGATCCTTTAAAAGAGAGCAGGTTCGCGATCCGCACGCTTGGAGCGCTGGAATACTACTGCGCGATTTCATACCGCAGAGAAGGCGGGATAAACTGGGTGTAGGTTATAGCCATTATCTCACTTCAGTGAGCGGCGGATTAAATGGTGAAACCGAGTCCATTGGCGAAGCCTATTACTCAATTTATTTGACGGACCATTTATTTATTTCGCCCATCGCGCAATATTTATTTCATAGTGCAGGTACAAGCACAGCAGCAGCGCAGAGCCATGTGTTGATTCTGGGACTGCGGACGCAAGTGTACTTTTAATTTTATATATAAGCAACAACAACATTAAGGAGGAGCAAGCGCAATGAAAAAATTAAGTGGTTTATTAATGGCGGGATTGATCTTAGGTCAACTCGCAAATGTACGGGGAGCTGATAGGCTCGGGATCTCAGCGGAACAGAGGCTTTTTGTGGCCAACCGCGACGCGGACTATATTTCTGTCATTGATCAGAAAACTTTACAGCCTTTAAGTCAACTGCCCATCGATACATTAGGGGCGGCGCACATGGTTATGGCTTGGGCCGCTAAGGACGGTCAAAAAGTGTTGGCCTCTTTGCCTAACCGTAACGAAGTCCTCATCATCAACGTGGCTGATGCCAAGATCGTGGCGCGCATTCCCGCGGGTCGGGCGCCGGAACATTTTGCCATTGAAAAAAATGACAAATATCCTGAATATTTGGCCTATGTCGGCAATATTGAAGACGGT
>JAHFBY010000372.1 GCA_023249835.1 Elusimicrobiota bacterium
GCCTACTACTTCCAATTCATTAAAGAGCTTTTTTTCTGGAAGTAACTAAATTCGACCTTACTATATTGACAAGCTGTTCCATTGGGGTTATACTTAAACGAGATACCGGCAATAGATAGTAAAAATAAAATATTACTTAACGCTATCAATGAAACTTTTATTCTTGCAAGAAAATCCAATGTACGAAGCGCTCGGCATTCATGCTTTGGCCGGCATGGTTAAAGCAGCGGGACACGAGTGCGACCTGCTGATCCAATCCGAAGAAAAAGATTTCTACCACAAAATTTCTGAAGTTAAGGCTGATCTTATTGCGTTTTCCTTTATGACTCGCCAGCAAGAGTGGGCCATTCATACCATTGATAAAATTCGCAAGCACCTGGGCGTACCTATTTTAATTGGCGGCACTCACCCTACTATGTATCCGGAAACTCTGGGCCATTGTCAAGCCGACTACCTCTGTATCGGCGAAGGGGAAATGCCGATCGTAGAGCTTTTAAACCGCATGGCGAGCGGTGGACAAACCGACAATATTCCTAACGTTCACGCCAAAGTTAATGGCGAACTTATTAAAAATGAAATCCGGGAACTGCTAAATAATTGGGATGAGCTGCCCATGCCTGACCGCACGGTTTATAAACGTTATCCTTTTTTGCAAGAACTTCCCTTAAAAAGGTTTATTACTTCCTTTGGTTGCGCTTATAAGTGCTCATTTTGCTACATCAACAACTACCGCGAAATTTATTCCGGCAAAGGCAAGTTTTTTCGTCGTAAATCTGTAGAGCGCTCTATTCGGGAAATCAAAGACGTGCGCAGCAAATATCCTTTGGGACGACTGCACTATGTGGATGATATTTTTTCATTGGACCGTAACTGGTTGCGCGAGTATCTACCGGTTTATAAACGAGAAATCGGATTGCCCTGGAGCGCCAATATTTGGATTGACCACATGAACGAAGAGATGGTAAAAATGTTCAAAGATTCTGGTTGCGTGGGTTTGACCTTTGGGGTAGAATCCGGCAATGAAAAGACTCGCATGGGCATAATTGATAAGCTGCTGCCGGATAAAACTTATATCACCAACTGCGGCTATTTGCTAAAATATGGCATTCCATTTCATACCGGAAATATCATCGGATTGCCCGGCGAAGGCGTGGACAAAGCTTTTGAAACCGCTCAATTTAACCGT
The DNA here is from genome assembly GCA_023249835.1 of Elusimicrobiota bacterium. Taxonomy (GTDB): domain Bacteria; phylum Elusimicrobiota; class Elusimicrobia; order 2-02-FULL-39-32; family 2-02-FULL-39-32; genus JAHFBY01. The sequence continues at coordinate 1,187 of JAHFBY010000372.1, forward strand.
AAAATCGGAGCCACCTCCACCCGTTCCGGTCTATTTTGGCCTTTCCCCGGAACTCAACTTACCACCTATGCCATGGAGCAAGGCATGTTGGCCTCTGATTACTCTGTAGAGTATTTTAACCGGGGCATTTACCCCGTAGTCAAACATAAAGAAGTAGATGAACTCACCATCATGAGCAACATGTTCCAACTCATTGCCAAATATGAATGGTTTGAGAAGCTTTCGCGTTTCCTTATCCGCTGGCCTAAAAATTCGCTGGTTAAATTCATCGCAAAACTGGTGGATCAATGGTTTTGGTTCTCCGAAGCCAAATTCTTTGGCGTGCTTAACTGGAAAGGCGTTGTTTACTACTGGCATTTACGCCAATCTTTAAATGCCATGCGGCGCCATGCTGCTGACCCTCAATTTGAAGATATATCCGGCCTAAAACAGCGACCCAGCTTAGTAAGCGCTGGCGCTACTGCGATTCAAGATAAAACTAGAGACGGGATCACTTGACTCTCCATCTATTAGGGCTACTGCTCTAAACTACACTGGAAAAAATGTCGTTTTGGAAAGATGCTAGGGTTCTAGTTACAGCTGGAAATGGTTTCACAGGGTCACACCTCTGTAGAGAATTGTTGAATTCCGGCGCCCATGTACGAACAATAGTCAAACCCTCTTCCGTTTTATCAAATCTGTCCGACATTTCTGAAAATATTGAAATTTGTCCAGGCGATATCACTGATTTTGATAGTTTAATGCAGAACATGAAGGGCATTGATTATGTGTTTAATCCAGCCGCCATTGTTCCGGTGAATTTAGCCAGACAGTTTCCTCAAAAAACGTTTACTGTCAATGGAATTGGGGCTTTTAACGTTGGTTACGCGGCAATGAAAAACAAAGTTAAGAAAATGCTTCATGTCAGTAGTTGCCATATCTATGGGAACGTCTCGGAAAATGAACTTCCTTTAAAAGAATCCGTCACTCCAATCGTAGGCGACCTTTATGCCGCTTCTAAATATGCCGCCGAAATATACTTAAGAGCTTTGATTAATGAGGGGTTTCCCATTGTTTTTTCACGCGGGTTCGCGATATTTGGTCCAGGACAAGGACCCCAATTTTTAATACCCCGAATCATTACCCAAATTTTACGCGGAGAACCGTTGCGCTTAGGAAATTCCTTACCTACCCGAGACTACTCTTATATTGTCAATATCGTACGCGGACTTATGGTAGTATTAGAAAAAGGGTCAAGCGGCGAAGTCTACCACTTAAGTTCACAAACCGAGCGAAGCGTTGGGCAAGTCTGCGATAGTATTATTCAGGCCTTGAACGTTAAAGTTAAACCGGAATGGAATTTAACTGAAAATAGACCGCTAGACATTATGCGCCTTTTTGGAGATTCCAGTAAAATCCGATCTTTAGGATGGGAACCAACCATTAGTTTTGAAGATGGGTTAGATAGGACCGTAGCTTGGTGGAAAAAAGAGCTGTCCGTCGCAATTTAATGAATCTTGTATATCAGGATAAAATTATGTTAAGATTCTTTAGAAAATAACCTATCCCTATGAATGAGAAGAAATTAGATTTAGTTTTAATTCACCCCGGCAGTCGCACGCGCATATACCAGTCTTTAGGCAACGAACTCTCGGCGATTGAGCCGCCTATTTGGGCGGGTCTTT
>JAHFBY010000042.1 GCA_023249835.1 Elusimicrobiota bacterium
GTTGGAGCCAATGGACTAGTTTTTTTCCGTAGGTGCGTTCAAATCCAATATAAAATAGCGCAATGGAGCTGCCGCAAACAAACAGCGTTATCAGGTTTAACAACGCGGATCCCAGCAATAGGCGGACTAAGGAAATTATCCAAATGCCAACGGCTGCGGGCCAGCGCAAAGGGGACTTTAAAATGTATAAAGACAACAACATTAAAATAGAGCTAAAAATCGGCAGGACGTTAAATAGGTTTTCCAGGGCAATGGCCATAAAGTTTAGGAGTTCACGACCCGGTTGCGCCCGCTCGATTTTGCGCGGTAAAGCCGTTCGTCCGCGCGCCTGATCAGTTGGCTGGCGATTTGCGCGTCTCCGGGAAAACTTGAGCAACCAATGCTGGCGGTAACAGTGAACGCGGTTGGGCCGGATCTAAAATTATGCGATTCAACGGCTTTCCTTAGGTTTTCAGCCAGGGCAAAAGCTGTTATCGGCGCGGTTTGCGGCAGGATGATTACGAACTCTTCTCCGCCGTAACGCGCTGCGAAATCTACGTTGCGGTTGTGCTGAGAAATTATTTGGGAAACATCGCGCAAAACCGAGTCTCCGGTTAAATGCCCGTACTGGTCGTTAACCAATTTAAAATGGTCAATGTCAAACATGATCAAGGAAAGTTCGGTATGGTAACGAGCAGCGCGCAGGATTTCTTCGCTCAACCGTTCTTGGAAGACGCGGTGCGTGGCCAGTCCCGTGAGCGCGTCTTTAGTGGCCAGGGCGTTCACTTGGGAAAAAAGTTTTGCATTTTCCAGCGCCAAGATGGACAAGTGGGCGTAAAGTTCCAATCGCCGTAAATCCGTTTCCACAAACCGCGCGGAACGGTTAGAATCTACGCGAACGATCCCGATCACGGAGTTTTCAATGATTAGAGGGGCCAGGATCGATGAACTGTTTCCTTCTTTTTGGTAAAAGGGGAAACGCGGGTCATTGGCGGCATCTTTAATTAATAAGGATATCTTTTTTTGGTAGGACCAAGCCGCGGCTGGATCGGAACTAAAATTAGACGCGATGAAACAGGTCTTTTCTTCGGGATAGTTCATTTGCACTTGTTGGGTCAGTTTTTGCTGAATTTTTTCCGGGTCCAACAAAGTCCCCATTTCGCGCGTAAAAGAAGAAAGCATTTGCCGCGCGCCAATTTGTTCTTTCAGTTTAGCTTGGCGGTCTTGATAGTAGCTGTTTTGTTCTTCTACGGCGCGAAGCCGAGTAGAGTTTTGCGCCATGTCATCTTTAACTGCGGTAATTTTTTCGTTGGCGCGTTCAAAAAAGCGGTGCGCTAGGGTCCGCGCCCCGGCCAGGAACGCCAGTTGGATAAATAGGGTTAAGCGCGCGATTGCGTTCAAGTCTTGCCAAATGACTAAAGGCAGCGTGCAAGCGGCAAAAAAGAGCATGCCTCCAAGTTTCAGCCATTTTATCCCGCTGGTTAACTCTTGAACGATAGACGCGGCTAAGAAGGCCGGCAAGAGCAGTGGATAAGCAAATGTTGCGCGTTGGGGGTCAAACCAACTCAAATAAAACAAGATCGGGCTTAAAGCCGCGACTCCCCAGGCGCAACGCAAAACTAAAGTTTTGGGTCCAGCGAAAAGATCCTTGTGCGCGGGGTTCAAATTTTTAAAACCCGTTGGATTGATTGGCGTATGCCTTTAATCATAAATTTTAATTCTCCATTTGTGATCGACAATGGGGGCATGACTACAATAACATCGTTTAAGGGCCGCAGCAATAGTCCTTGGGATCGCGCGGCCAAGCATATGCGCCGCCCAATCCGTTGTTTATAATCAAAAGAGCGCCCCTGATCTTTGTCCGCCACTATTTCCACGCCTGCCATTAGTCCCGCTTGCCGGATTTCGCCGATATGGGGATGAGAGATGAGCGAGCCCAACATTTCTCCTAGGTTGTCTGCCAGCGCCGCTGTTTTTTTAATAATTGCGTTTTTCGCAAACAGGGCCAAACTTGATCGCGCCACGGCGCAGGCTAGGGGGTTGGCGGTATAGGTGTGCCCGTGAAAAAAAGTTTTAAATTCTTTCGCTTTACCTAGAAACCCGCGATAAATTTTTTCGGTGCTGAGCGTGGCTGCCAAGGGGAGGTATCCGCCGCTAATGCCTTTGGCTAAACTCAAAATGTCGGGACGCACGTTTTCGTGTTCACAGGCGAACAGTTTGCCGGTGCGTCCAAAACCTACTGCCACCTCATCGGCAATTAAAGGTACGTGGTGTTGCGAGCAGAGTTTAGATAAGCCGGATAAGTAGCCCGGAGGAGCCACTAAGATCCCCGCAGCTCCTTGGACAATCGGTTCGACAATGACGCCGGCGACGCGACTGCCTTTTTTTTGTAGCAGGTTTTTAATTTCGCCCAAACATTCCCATTGGCACCCGGTATCATGGCGCGCATCTCCTGGACGCGGACTTTCTCCGCAGTAAGCGTAACGGGTAACGGACTTGGGGTCCAGCGGTTTTTTTCGGTAAGGGCAAGTTCCGCAGTGGGGCGAGGCTGCGAAGTGCGTTTTAAATAACAGGGGCTTAAATTTTTTATGAAAGAGTTCAATGCCGCCAACCGAAACCGAGCCCAGGGTATCGCCGTGATAGCTATTTTTAAGCGCGATGAATTCTGTCTTTGGAAAGGACCGTTCTTTTTTTTGCGCGTGGAACTGATAAATCATTTTTAAAGCGACTTCATTAGCGGTGGAACCGTTATCGGAATAAAAAACCCGGGACAAACCTTGCGGGGAAACCGCAAGCAGTTCCTGAGCAAGCCTGATCCCGGGTTCATGGGTTAACCCCAAAAAAGTGGTATGCGCCATTTTGCGCATTTGTTGCGCTAAGGCTTTATCCAGTTTAGGGTGCCGGTGTCCATGGAGGTTGCACCATAAGGAAGATACCGCGTCCAAATATTTCCGGCCCGCGTGATCGTAAAGGTAGTGGCCTTTAGCCCGCGCAATAATCAAAGGATGTTGGGCGAGGTCTTGACCCCATTCAGTTTGTTGGGTAAACGGGTGCCACAAGCAAGCCAAGTCCAATTGTTTTAAGCGGTTCATAAAAATGAATAATTTGATCCTAACAGAAGAGAAAGCCGCTGTCAATTCCGGGTTTAATCTTAATTTGACGCGGAGTCGACCAGCATTTCTTGCAGGACAGACTTAACTTTACGTATCGTATTGTTTTCAATGGAGCCCAGCCGCTTGACTAAGCGGACCTGATCTACTGCCCGAATTTGATCTAGGACCACCCATCCGGATTTCCCTCGGAACTTTACGCCAATTCGGGTAGGATAATTGCGGGATTTAGTAGTCATTGGGGCGATGAGAACCGTTTGAATAGAATAGTTCATTTCGTTGGGGGAAATTACCAGGCAGGGGCGGGACTTCTTAATTTCATGGCCAAGGGCGGGGTCTAAAGAGACGAGGTAAACGTCGTATTGTTCTATCACCATTCCCATTCGTCTTCATTAAGTCCGATTCGGTCGCTGATCAATAATCGATCCTCTGTTCGACCGCGCATCTTTTTGAAAGCGTCAGCCCATCCTTGCCTTGGATGTTTGCCCAGGGGCCGGATCACGATGGAGTTCCCTTTCACTTTTAAATCAATTTCCGAAACGATGTGGCAGAGTTTCAGCAAAGAACTGGGAATACGAACTCCTCTGGAATTGCCGATTGGAATCACTTGTGCGCGCATTTGAACCGCCTCCTTAAAGTAATTATAATGTAATTACTTACAAACGTCAAGAGGCGCAAAAAGTTCTGAACTCTATTTGTCCCAAAACTTTGACTTCATAGGGGTGATTTTGTAGCATCCATTTTATGCCGGAATCCGCGGATATTTTGCCTGAAATTTTGGTCAATGAACCCATGTCTAAACATACTTCCATTGGGGTGGGCGGGCCCGCGGAACGGTTTGTGGAAGTGGGCAATGTTTTTGAGTTGGGGCGCGCTTTGCGCGCTGCCCAAGAGCGGGGTTGGCCGCTCTTTTTTTTGGGCGCAGGGTCTAACCTTTTGGTGAGCGACGCGGGCATTGCCGGGCTAGTGGTTCACTTGGCCGGAGAATTTGAAAAAAGTGTTTTTACCGGGGACCAGGTTCGCGCCGGTGCGGGCGTGTTTTTGCCCACTTTGGTCAAACAGGCGGCGGATCGCGATTTAAGCGGTATTGAGCCTTTAGTTGGCGTTCCCGGAACTGTGGGCGGGGCTTTGATCATGAACGCAGGCACGCGGGAACTTGAAATCGGTGAGGTTTTGGTGAGCGCGGAAGTGATGCGTTTAGATGGGCAGTTCCGGACTTTGAGCGCGCGTGAAATTGACTTTGGGTACCGCACTTCTTCCTTGCAAGACTGCGTGGTTTGTTTCGGCACGCTGCAATTGCAACGGTCCCGCAAAGATGATATAATTCGAACCATCCAAAGTTTTTTATCCAAACGGCTGCAAACTCAGCCGATCGGCACCTTGAATTTAGGTTCAGTTTTTAAAAACCCCGAGGGCGATTACGCAGGAAGCTTGATTGAACGCTGCGGGTTAAAGGGTCTTAAAATCGGACAGGTTCAGATTTCGGAAAAGCACGCTAATTTTATTGTCAATCGCGGCGGCGCCACCGCCAAAGATGCGGAAGCTTTGATCTTTGAAATCCAACGGCAAGTTGCGCAAAAGTTCGGAGTTAAATTGGAAACAGAAGTTAAACTGGTGGGGCGGCCTTCTTGATGCACGAACCAACCTTAGCCTGGCTCAAAAAAAGGCGCATCGCGGTCTTGTACGGCGGCTGGTCGGAAGAAAAAGTTATTTCGCGCATTACCGGCAAAGCCGTGCTCCAAACTTTTTTAGGGTTAGGGTTAAAAGCCTACGGCGTTGAAGTAGAGTGCGACTTGCCCGCGGCGCTGCGCAAAGTTAAGGCTGGGTTCGCTTTTTTGGCGCTGCACGGTCGTTACGGCGAAGATGGAACCGTGCAGGGGCTCTGCGAAATTATGAATATCCCTTATTCCGGTTCCGGCGTCTTAGCCAGCGCGCTTTCCATGAACAAGGCGGCGGCTAAACATTTGGTTCGCGCCGCAGGCGTTTCTACTCCAGAAAGTTTTTTGGTGACGCCAGGTCAATCGGACTTGAAAGCGGTTCCAATTAAAATGCCGTTCGTAGTTAAGCCTGCGGACGGCGGTTCAGCCATTGGCGTTACCATTGTGCGCCGGTCCTCTGATTGGCCGCGCGCCTTGCGCGCGGCTAGAAAGGTTTCCAGTCTCTTGATCGTGGAAAAATTCATCAGCGGAACTGAAGTCACCGCTTCGATTTTAGGGCAAGAACTTTTACCGTTGATTGAGGTTGTCCCTAAAGCCGCGTTTTATAATTTTAAGGCCAAATACGTTAAGGGTATGTCTGAACATATATTGCCTGCGCGTTTGTCCGCCAACGTGGGAAAAAAAGTAAAGGACTTTGCTTGGCGAGCGCATCAAGCATTAGGTTGCGCTGCTTTTTCGCGCGTGGACTTTATTGTAGACTCCAAAGGAGTCCCGTGGTTTTTAGAATTGAACGCGATCCCGGGAATGACGGAAACTTCGCTGTTCCCGGAAGCCGCAAAAGCGTTTGGATTTAGTTTTCCCGAAATGCTGGTTGAAGTGGTGCGCGGCTCTTTAAGTAAACAAATGCCGCCCCGCGCATGAGACGAAAACAGAGAACGCAAAGGGTGGTGCTCCGCAGCAAGGTTCGCCGGCAGCGTTGGCGCTGGATGGCGGCAGGATTTTACAGTTTGTTTCGCGTTGCTGTGGTGGTCGGGTTATTGTCAGGTTTAGGCTATGAAATATATAACTTTATGTTTGTGGCCAAGTTTTTTAAAGTTCAACAAGTGCGAATTCAGCCGGCCGATTCTTTGTCTGCGCCGGATTTAGCCAGGGAACTTTTGGGGTTAAAAGGTCGTTCGATTTTTTCTGTTTCTTTGGGTCGCCTCGAAACGGAATTGGGGCAGGTTCACCCTGAAATTAAAGGTTTGCGCATCACCCGTTTTTTGCCGGACAAAATTGACGTGAGTTATGTTGCGCGCGATCCAGTCGTAAGGGTAGAGTTGCCGCAAACTGAGCTGAACAAAACGTTTAATGAACCGCACGCTCAGGTGGCGGACGTGGAAGGGCGGGTTTTTAATCTGCCCAAAAGTAAACTGGCGCAAGGTATGCCCTACTTAGTGGCGCATTCTTCTCAACCTTTGCTGGCAGGCATAAAGTTGGTTCAGTCTTTAATGAAAAATGGCGGGGACCTTGAACTTTGGAGTTCAAGCGGATCAAAAAAGCTGGTGACCTTAGATAAGTCCGGAGAAATTTCGCTTTACGCAGATAAAGGTACCCGCGTGGTTTGGGGAAGGTATGAGGAGGGCACATTTGCAGAAAAATATGATCGTTTTTATCAGGTTTGGCAAGATTTAAATAAACGTTCCGTGGAGGCGAGCTACATTAATTTAAGAGCTGTCCCGCAAATTGATGAAACGTCGTTGGGCGGAAACGAAATTGTCGGTCGGGTGATCGTGCGTCCAATTCTTACGGCCCAACGCAAGCAGAACGTTAAAGTTGTTGTAAAAGATTAACAAAAAATCAGCGGAAAGGAAAAGGTCGTTCATTATGGGCAAATCAGGGATTATAGCGGGGTTAGATATCGGTAGTTCGCAAGCGGTGATGGTCATTGCCCGCCAAAATAACGGGGGCAGCGAAAGTATTACAATTTTAGGCGCGGGCAAGGCGGCTTGCCGCGGGTTAAAGGGCGGGGTTGTTGTCAATATACCGGAAACTAAGCTTTCTATTACGCGCGCTGCCGAAGAGGCGGAAGAGCAGGCCAAGGTAACAGCGCAAAACCTTTTGGTGGGTATCCGCGGGGCGCACGTGGAAACTTATAACCATCGCGGAGCGATTACTATTTCCCGAACTGATAAGGAAATTACCGCCGAAGATGTGGACAACGTGATCGTCAATGCCAAGGCGATTCAGTTGTCCAGCGACCGTGAAATATTGCATACCGTGCCGCAAGATTTTTCCGTTGACAAACAAGCGGGCGTCGAAGACCCCGTGGGGATGGAAGGTTCGCACCTTTCGGTGGACGTGCACGTGGCTGTCGCCTCTTCGAGCCATATCGGCAACATCGTTAAAGCGATCAACGCCGCCGGATTTAATTGCGATGATTTAATTTACGGCACTTTCGGCGTGGGCGACTGCGTGGTTAGCGATGAAGAAAAAGATTTGGGAGTGGCCATGCTGGACCTTGGCGGGCAAACGTCAAACTTAGCTATTTATGTAGACGGGAGCATCCGCTACACCAAGGAATTTCCCATTGGCGGAGAGTTAATCACCAAAGACCTTTCCTTTGGCCTTAAGACTTCTTTTAGCACTGCGGAAGAGATTAAAGAAAGATATGGTTTGGCTAAACTTGCTTTACTGGAAGGGGAAGAAACTGTGGAGTATAGCGGAGTGGACGGACGCACCCGAAAATCTGTTTCGCGTAAAACCATAGTGGAAATTATCCAAAGCAGGGTGGAAGAAATCTTAGAGATTATTAACGCTGAACTGCAAAAGTCCAATTATTCCGAAGTGATTCCCGGCGGCGTGGTATTGACCGGCGGCTGCTCAAAACTTAACGGAATCGATAAAGCGGCCGAATCCATTTTCGGCATGAACGTGCATTTGGGCGCTCCTCTAAACGTGGACGGCCCTACGGAAATTATAACGGACCCGGCCTACGCCACGGTGATTGGAATATTAAAGTACCGGCACATTGGCGAGTGGTCCCGGAGCCAGAGGTCAACTAACCCGCCGTCTTCGGTGCAAAAATTTAAAAACTGGTTTGACGAACTTTTTTAAACGGACTCTTTTATGGTGAAAATTAAATTTACAGAAGATTTTACAGACCAGCCCGCTGTATTGCGGGTGGTGGGAGTGGGGGGCGGCGGCGGCAACGCTGTTAACCGCATGATTCAAAGCGGCGTCAAGAACGTGGAATTTATTGCCGCCAATACCGACGCGCAGTGGCTTAGACACTCTTCATTGGCGCCGATTCGTTTACAGTTGGGCACGCAGTTGACCAAAGGGCTCGGCGCCGGCGGCGACCCGGAAAAAGGCCGGTTGGCCGCGGAAGAAAGCCACGCGGATTTAAAGAACGTGTTGCTTGGTTCAGACATGGTTTTTATCACCGCCGGCATGGGCGGCGGAACAGGTACGGGCGCAGCGCCCATTGTGGCTAAACTTGCTAAAGAACTGGGTATACTGACCGTAGGAGTGGTGACGCGGCCATTTGAATTTGAAGGCAGACAACGCGCGCAGCAGGCGGAAGCGGGAATTAAAAATATGCGCCAGTATACCGACACTTTAGTGATCATTCCCAACGACCGGTTGTTTTCCGTTGTGGAAAAAGACACTCCCTGGGAAGAATGTTTTCGTATTGTGGACGATGTTTTGCGCAAAGCCGTGCAAGCTATTTCCGACGTCATTACCCGCCCGCAAGAGATTAACATGGATTTTGCCAACGTTAAGGCGCTTATGGCAAGTTCCGGCGAAGCGCTCATGGGAATTGGCGAGGCTACGGGCCACGACCGCGCCATTCGCGCCGCGCAAAAAGCCATTGATAGCCCGCTCTTAGAAAACGTCGCGATCAACGGGGCCAAGGGTTTGCTTGTGAACATTTCGGGTAAGAAACGCAACGTCACGATGCACGAGGTGCGCGACGCCATGACGCATATTTATTCTGCGGTGTCGCCGGACGCGCGGGTGTTTGGCGGGCTAGGTTCAGAAGACAGTTTAGGCGACGCCATTCGGATAACGGTAATTGCCACCGGATTTCCAGCGCAAAAGAGCGTGCCAAACTTGTTTAAGGACCGGCGCATGCACGGCGTTGACCGCAGGGTGGAAGATTTGGCGCGCGCAGTGCCAATGGCAGAAAAGTCAGAAGAAAACGCAGCGCAGTTGGATGCGTTGGACATTCGTCGCCCGGCTTATTTGCGGCGCGGGCCATTAAAGAGTTGAGGAGTTTAACCTTATGAGAGAACTTCTTTTAAAACTTCTAAAGCAGATGGTGGAACAAAAAGCTTCTGATTTGCACGTGCGCGCGGAAGGACCTCCCATGGCGCGCATTGACGGCAAGTTGACCCCGTTTGATCATGCGATGTCCGCGGAAGAAA
>JAHFBY010000373.1 GCA_023249835.1 Elusimicrobiota bacterium
GCAGGGAAGCGGTCAATGCTGAGCTTGAATAAAACCGTTCGCGTCCGCCGCGCCCTTTCTCTAAAACCAAACGAGACTGATACGGCCCTGGTCCCAATTAAGAATTTGTTCCTGCGCAGTAGGGTTATAGCTAGTCCGGCAATAAACCTATTTAAAGAATTAAATATAAAGTTTTTGCAAGCAATGGGCGAAGATATAAGTCAGTGGCGGATCAAAACTTATTCCGAAGAAAATGACATTGAAGCTTATTACGTTGTAAAGAACGGGGTCAAGTATATTTACTGGAATATGCGCCATAATCAGGGATATGCGGACGCCATCTTTGCCGCGTTTACTTCCGGCAATGACCAAGAGCTGGCTGCTGCTTTGCAGAAGTTCTTGGAAACGTTCGTGCACGAATATACGCACGTGGAGTCAGGCATTGGCCATGATACCGACGAAGGATTGGATGGCGGTTTTGCTTCAGCTTTGGTAAAAAATGTGCAAAAGTTGATCCTGCGCCATGAGGAGTTCTCCATTGAGAAAATTATCCAGGATTTGAAGCGTGAACAAGAGCCGCCAGCAGCGGATTTAGTCCAAGATATCCCGATCCCGCGGAATTGGAGCTACGCCTTGTCTCCCAAACTTTGGGAAAGGTGGGGTTTGAGCGAAACTGGGTGGGGAAAAAAGTTGCCGGGCTTGGCCGTGCTTCTTTTTACAACGCTGGAAACTGTCCTGTTCTTGTTTTTGCCCGTTGCTCTTAGCGTCTTAACGATAAAATTTCATTTTTACGCTGCCCTGCTCGTCCCATTGATTTGGACTGTGCTCGCGCCTTTTTTATGCATTTGGTTCTTAAAGGTCCACGCGCGTGTTTTTGGTTCGCGCGAGTTTAGTACCGAACCGTTAAAAGCGTTCAGCCCCAAACAAATCAGTCTTGGGCTTATTTTTATGACCATGTACCTGTCTTCCTTTTTAACGTTGTACATTGGCTTGATGGCCGGGGACTCTTTTTCTCTAATGGAGATCGCGCTGATGGCTTTGGGAGTGCCTACGGCGATCCATTTAGCTTGGAACTTCGCGCAATATTATTACCTGAAACAGCCTTCCTTTTCTGGACGTCGCCAAGCGGACATGGAAAATCTAGGGTTGCTGGCGCCGGAGCGGGAATCTTTGCCCGTGGCGCGGCTCCTTGAGCTGGGTCAGGCGCAGAGCGCGCAGTCTAGCGATGTCCCTTTGGCTAGGACTGCGGCAGAGGGCCCAAGTTTACTTGAAATGATGCAGACAATTTGGAATTTACGGGAAAAAGGCAAATCAAAGCTTGTCCCAAGATTATTTAGTGATTGGCGTAAATTAAGGGCCTTGATAAAAAATCATGGAAAAAAAGAAATCGGTTTAGACTCTTTGTTGGGTGAGTCTATGCCCAACGTTCGTTCTGCTATTAAGGGCGGAACTAAAAATAAACCATTAACGCAGATGCTGCAAAGAGCGGCATTACGGCAATGGGAACGTCAATCTGATTTGCCGGCAAAAACTAAACTTGACCTTTTGCCTTATTTGCGCGAACTGGAAAATGCCGGGGACCAGTTAGTGATGGAAACCGCTAACGAAGAAGGCCGGGTTTATGGGATAGTGTTCACGTTAAGCGAGGATGTTTTTAGAAGCCGGATTGCCGAACAGATAAAAGTTCAACTCTATAGGCGCAGCGACTTAAACTTTCGTACCGGAACTTTGATCCGGATATACAAGGCCAAGGGTTTGTCAAACGCTAAAAAATCTGAACTCAAAGCGCTCTTGTCGTTGTTTCAAAACAATAGTTTTGCCCGGATCCATTGGACCCAAAAAAGACAAGGCCCGCAAGTTTGGACGCGGGACGATTTGCTCGACATTTTACAGCCGGAAGAGTCGTCGGTTCCGGAATTAATGAACCCATTGGACGGTTGGCGTAAATTGGATGGATCTGATCTGGCGGAACAGATGAACATGAAACCAGTGGAAGTGAACGTGGGCGACAATTACTACGAAGTCAAGGATTGGGGCAAAGGCTTGGCTCCTGAATCAATTCTCGCTCAAGTTTTTTTGCCCGGCCAATCTAGTGACCTGACAGGCGTTCAAGCGCAAAATATAACCTATAAACCCAGCGCGCCCAACGCTCCTGCTCTGCGGGTTGGGGAAGTTATCATTACCGCGCGCGGGATCGTAGCACAAAAAATTAAAATAGAAGGTAGGAATATCCCCGAATCAGTTACGGTAGATATGGGTTCTGATGTGCTGGATCCCTTGCTGCTAAAGGAAGTTGTTTTAGAGGCGTTGGTTAATGGGGTGGGGAATGTGGTTAGGTCCAGGATTGAACTTAAGGTTGGGAGCGAAATTACAAACGCTCTACTCTTAGCCATGGCGCAGTCTCGATCAGCGCTCAAAGAGCAATCTTTAGCGCGATCTAAAGCACGGGTCCAACAATGGCTTAATACGTCCCCTGCGCAAAGAGAAATTCCGGTTCAACGGCGGGTTTTGCCCAGGTTGACCCAAGCCGCTATCCCTTGGCTGATGCAGGTTTACTTGTCCGCCCAGCAGTTTTTGGGAAAGGGCAAAAGGGAGCGGGTATTGCAAAATCAAAACTTGCAGGCCATTGATCAGAGCCAGCTCAAAAGTTATGGCGCGCAAACCGGATGGAAGGTTGAAGAGGGGATTTTTAATGCCGCGCCTTCTTTGGCAAGCCTAGCGCTGCTGTTTTTTGTGCCTGGCTTTCAATTCGTTTGGGTCATTGCCATTTTGGCCGGATCCAGAGCGCTGTTTGTGATTGCGCATTACGAGACTCGGGAGTTCGCTACCCCGCTGGGAATTTCTTTAGGCGGGCTCAGTCTGCTCTTTT